>JAKFVZ010000519.1 GCA_021732965.1 Reyranella sp. | reverse complement strand
GCCGCAGGCCGTCTCGAAGGGTGGGAACGCGCACCACGTCTGTTGCCCATCCTTCGAGACGGTCGCTGCGCGACCTCCTCAGGATGAGGTAAGTGATTGAATCGGTTCAATTCATTTCCGGTCGGCCACTCAGGATGAGGCGGATGCTAGGCACCGTCTTTCAGATGGAAGGGCAGCAAAGCCAATTCAGGCGCCAGCTCCTTGATCTCGTCGAAGAACACGATGAAGTGCCGCGCCACCACGCGCTGCAGCTCGCCGCCGGGCTGGTCGTCGCCCTCGGCGGTCGTCATTTCCATACCGTCCTTCGTGCGCACCCAGAGCAGCGTGTTGCGTGGCGCGTCGGGCAGTCCCTCGAAGCTCAAGAGTCCAAAAGCGACGGCCTGCCGCCGGCGAGCATGCCGGGCGAGTGCATTGTCGCGGGCGAGGTCGCACAGGGCGAAGGCCATCCGGCCTTGCGTGCCGTCGGGCAAGGTCACGTCATATTCGCGGGTCGCCAAGCGTCCGAGGTCGTCGCTCACGTCTATCCCCTGAACCCGTTCACGATGGGATATCGGCGCTCGCGACTGATATTGCGAGAGGTGATTTTAACGCCGGGCGGCGCCTGGCGGCGCTTGTATTCGGCGCCTTCCAGGAGGCGCCAGACCCGGTCGACGATCGCAGGATCGTGACCCTCCCTGGCAAGCGCGGCAGTGTCGAGATCGCGTTCGATGAGGCCCTTCAGGATGGCATCGAGCGTCGGATAGGGCGGCAGCGAATCCGAATCCTGCTGGTCCGGCCGCAACTCGGCAGAGGGCGGCTTGTCGATGATGCGCACGGGAATCACGGCGCCCGGCCGGCCGAGCGCGCCGATCGGGAGGTGTGTATTGCGCCAGCGGCAGAGCTCGAACACCGTCGTCTTGTAGACGTCCTTCAGCACGTTGAAGCCGCCGCACATGTCGCCATAGAGCGTGGCGTAACCGACCGCCATCTCCGACTTGTTGCCGGTCGTCACCACCATGCCACCCAGCTTGTTCGACACCGCCATCAGGGTGACTCCGCGGGCGCGGCTCTGGATGTTCTCCTCGGTGACGTCCTCGGCGCGGTTGCCGAACAACGGCGTCAGCATGCCGCGAAACGCTTCCATCGCCGGGCCGATATCGACGACGTCGTAGCGAATGCCGATCGCTTTGGCGCAGGCCTCGGCATCCTCGAGCGAGTCCCGGCTGGTGTAGGGCGACGGCATCATGATCGCGTGCACGCGCTCGGGCCCCAGCGCGTCGGCCGCCACGGCCGCCGTGATCGCCGAGTCGACGCCTCCCGAGAGGCCGATCACCACCGAGGGGAAGCCCGTCTTGTTCACATAGTCGCGCAGGCCCAGCACCATCGCCTGGTAGATCGATTCGAGCCGATCCAGCTCGCGTGCAACAGGACCGGGCTGGCACTCCCAGCCGCGCGCGTCCCGGCGGAACTCGACCGTGGCGACCTCTTCGGCAAAGGAAGCGAGCTTGGCCTTGAGCGAGCAGTCGGCGCCGAGGACGAACGACGCGCCGTCGTAGACGACCTCGTCCTGCCCTCCCACCTGGTTGAGGTAGACGAACGGCAGGCCGCTTTCGACCACGCGTTTCACGCCGAGCTGCACGCGGATGTCGGTCTTGCCGGCCTCGTAGGGTGAGCCGTTGGGTACCAGCAGGATCTCGCCGCCGGTCTCGGCGATGCACTCGACGACGTCTGGCGTCCACACGTCTTCGCAGATCGGCACGCCGATCCGCACGCCGCGGAAGACCAGCGGCCCCGGCATCGGTCCTGGCGAAAAGACGCGCTTGTCGTCGAATACGCCATAGTTCGGCAGGTCGACCTTGTAGCGCTTGCCGACGATCTCGCCTTTGTCGAGAGCGACGACGGCATTGTAGAGCTTGCCCTCCTCGCGCCACGGCGTGGTGACGAACAATGCCGGACCGCCGTCGCGCGTATCGGCCCGCAGCGCCTCGACGGCATCGTGGCAGGCCTGCTGGAAGGCGGGCTTGAGGACGAGGTCCTCGGGGAAGTAACCCGCCAGCACCATTTCGGAGAAGAGCACCAGATCGGCACCCTGTTTGGCGGCCTCGGCGCGCGCGGCACGTACCTTCGCCAAATTGCCGGCGACGTCGCCGACCTTGGGATTGAGCTGCGCCAACCCGACTTTGAGTGTGTCCGTCATATCGGTGGCAGTGTGCCGCGAATTCGGCGGGCGTTCATCCGCATTTCTCCTGCGCGCTCCATATACGAAGAGTATGCCTCGGCAATCCGCTGCGTATTTGACGACACCTCGTCCCGGCAGTCAGCATCGCGCCATGAAGATCACGATCCTGGACGACTACTTCGACACGCTGCGCACTCTGCCCTGCTTCGCGAAGCTCGCGGGTCATGAGGTCACGATCTGGAACGACCACGAGCAGGACGTCGATCGCTTGGCCGGGCGGCTTGCCGATACGGAAGTGCTGGTCCTGTTCCGCGAGCGTACGCAGATCCGCGCGGCGCTCCTGGAGCGGCTGCCGAAGCTGAGACTGATCAGCCAGCGCAGCGTCTATCCCCATATCGACATCGACGCCTGCACGCGGCTCGGCATCGTCGTTTCGTCGAGCCAGCATGCCGGCACGCCCTCCTATGCCGCGGCGGAACTGACCTGGGCGCTGGCGCTCGCCGCGTCGCGCCTGCTGCCGCAGCAGATCGAAGCGCTGAAGACCGGGCGCTGGCAGATGGGCGTCGGCTCGACGCTGCGCGGCAAGACGCTGGGCATCTACGGCTATGGCCGCATCGGTGCGACGGTCGCGGGCTACGGCCGCGCCTTCGGCATGCGGGTCCTCGTCTGGGCGCGCGAGAAGACGCGGGATGATGCACGGCGGGACGGTTACGAAGTGGCGCCCGACAAACTGACCTTCTTCCGGGAATGCGACGTGCTCTCGCTCCACATGCGGCTGGTGGATGCGACCCGCGGCATCGTCACCCGGGCGGATCTCGCGAAGATGAAGCCGACGGCGATCCTCGTGAACACCAGCCGCGCGCCGCTGATCGAGCCGGGCGCGCTGGTCGCCGCGCTTCAGGACGGGCGCCCGGGCATGGCCGCTGTCGATGTATTCGAAAAGGAACCGGTGCTCGACACCGATCATCCGCTGCTCAACATGCCGAACGTCATCGCCACGCCGCATATCGGCTACGTCTCGCGCGACGAATACGAAGTGCAGTTCAGCGACATCTTCGACCAGATCGTCGACTACGCCGCCGGCACGCCGAGCCACGTCGTTAATCCGGCCGTGCTGGCTGCTCCACGCCGCTGATCAACTTTCGGCGCGCTCGCGCAAGGCGGCGCCGAACGCCTGGAAGAGCTTGCGGTTGATCGGATTGGTCTGCGGATCGTATTCGGCGTGCCACTGGACGCCGACGGCGAAGGCGGGCGCGTCGGCAATGCAGATCGCCTCGATCGTGCCGTCCTCCGCCACGCCTTCGATGGCGACGCGCTTGCCAGGATCGAGGATCCCCTGCCCGTGCAGCGAGTTGACGCGAATGCAGTCGCATCCGAGGAGACTGGCGAAGTAGCCCTCCGGCACGAGCTTCACCTCGTGGCGGTCGGCAAACACGACCGTGGGATCGGGATGGACCTCGCCATTCTCGAGGCGCGGCATGCGGTGGTTCATGCGGCCCGGAATGTCCCGGATCTCGGGATGCAGCGAACCGCCGAACGCCACGTTCATTTCCTGGAAGCCGCGGCAGATGCCGAAGATCGGCACGCCGCGCTCGACGCATGCCTCGATCAGCCCGAGCGCCATCGCGTCGCGATCCTGATCGTAAGGCTCGTGGGCGGGATGCGGCTCGAGTCCAAAGCGCGTCGGATGGACATTGGCTCGTGCGCCGGTGAGGAGAATACCGTCGACTGCGCCCAACAGGGCTTCGATGTCCGTGATGTCAGGCGTGCCGGCGAACATCAACGGCAGGGCGCCGGCGACTTCGGCGACCGCCCGCATGTTTCGCTGCCCCACGAGCTGGACGTTGTGCCGGTCGTTCACGACGCCGGAATTGCCGATCACCCCGACCACGGGTTTCTTGGTGCTGGAAATCAACGCTCGCCTGCTTGGACCATTCGATGCCCGATAATGACATCAGCCCCGGCACGGAGCGAGTCCGCTGTCACCGGTTTGCATTGACAGCGGCGCCCGCCGGTGCGTGAATCGCTCATCGCGTGCAGCAGGGAGGTTTAGATGCTTCCACCCAAGCAACGTGCCGCAAGGATTGCCGGAGCAATCGTTCGGGCGACGGCATAGCGGCACTCACGGACGGCACGGCGGGAGCGGCCCCAGCGGGTCGCATCAGTTGGGCGAGACCCCGACCAGGCCGCTCCCGGCGTTCGCTTTCCAGATTTTCTCGAGTTACTTGGCGGCGATGACCTCGACCTCGACCAGCATCGAGGGATCGGCCAGCCCCGCGACCACGAGGAGGGTGGATGCCGGATACGGCTCCTGCCCGACATACTTGCCGCGCACGTCGCGGAAGGCCGGGATGAAGCGGCTGTCCGTCAGGAAGACGGTGAGTTTCACGATATCGCGGAAATCCATGCCGCCGGCCTTCAGCACCTCGCCAATATTCTTCCAGACCTGGTCGCTCTGGGCCTCGATCCCGTCCTGCAGCTTGCCCGCAGAATCGACGCCGACCTGGCCCGACACATGGAGCACGCGTGCTTCCGGCGGCACCTCGACGCCCAGGCTGTATTTACCGGCGACGGAGACGGACTTGGGATTGTGGAACTTGATGGTCATGCCGGGCACTCCATTGTAAGGGAGGCGCACGGTTTCAGGTCGGAGAGCATGGCGTCAAGCACCAAGCCCGTTCACATCGTCGGCGGCGGTCTCGCGGGCAGCGAGGCGGCGTGGCAGCTCGCCCAGGCGGGGGTGCCGGTGGTGCTGCACGAGATGCGGCCGGTGCGCGGCACGGAAGCTCACCTCACCGACACTCTTGCCGAGTTGGTCTGCTCGAACTCCTTCCGCTCGGACGATGCGGCGAACAACGCGGTCGGCGTGATCCATGAGGAAATGCGCCGCGCCGGGTCGCTGATCATGCGCTCGGCCGACGCACACAAGCTGCCGGCCGGCGGCGCGCTCGCCGTCGATCGGCATGGTTTCTCGGCCGCAGTGCAGGAGACCCTGCTCGCCCACCCGCTGGTGACGTTGGAGCGCGCGGAAGTCGCGGGCCTGCCGCCCGAGGACTGGGACAGCGTCATCGTGGCGACCGGCCCCCTCACCTCGCCGGCGCTGGCCGAGGCGATCGCCAGGCTGACCGGCGAAGACTCGCTGGCCTTCTTCGACGCCATCGCGCCGATCGTCCATCACGAGAGCATCGACCAGTCGATCGCCTGGAAGCAGTCGCGCTACGACAAGGTCGGGCCCGGCAATGTCGAGGGCAGCGACGGCGCGGATTACTTCAACTGCCCGATGGACAAGCCCCAGTACGAGGCGTTCGTCGCCGCTCTGCTCGCGGGCGAGAAGACCGAATTCAAGCAGTGGGAGCACAACACGCCCTACTTCCAGGGCTGCCAGCCGATCGAAGTCATCGCCTCCACGGGGCCGCAGAGCCTGCGCTTCGGACCGATGAAGCCGGTCGGACTGCGCGACCCACGCACCGGACATCGCCCGTGGGCCGTGGTGCAACTGCGCCAGGACAACGCGCTCGGCACGCTGTGGAACATCGTGGGTTTCCAGACCAAGCTGAAGCACGGCGAGCAGACACGCATCTTCCGCACCATCCCGGGCCTCGAGAAGGCCGAGTTCGCGCGGCTGGGCGGCCTGCACCGCAACACCTTCCTCAACAGCCCGCGCCTGCTCGACGGCACGCTCCGCCTCAAGGCCATGCCGCGGCTGCGCTTCGCCGGCCAGATCACCGGCTGCGAAGGCTATGTCGAGAGCGCCGCCGTCGGCCTGATGACCGGGCGGTTTGCGGCGGCCGAGAGACTGGGCCGCACGCAGCCCGCTCCGCCGCCGACCACGGCGATGGGCGCGCTGCTGGGGCACATCACCGGCGGCGCCGACGCCACGACCTTCCAGCCGATGAACATCAACTTCGGCCTGTTCCCGCCCATCGCCGGCAGCTTCAAGGGCAAGGAGCGCAAGCAGGCGATGGCGGTGCGTGCGCTGCGCGACTTCGACGAGTGGCTGAAGCCGACGCTCCTCGCGGCGGAGTGAGACGGGGACGATCATGCGCCTGATGCAGCCGGAGCCCGCCGCCGCTCTTCTAGGACTGCGCGCCATGAAGACGGTGGCCTCGGCCTCGGGCGCTCCGGGAAAGGCACAGCTCGCGCTGATGGACGCGGCGCGGCGGGTGATCCTTCACATCGACGCCGACATCGACACGCTGTCGTCGATCACGCCGGCCGAACTGGCCGCAGGCTTCCCGTTGGTCGACCTCCGCCACCAGTTCGTCCAGGGGCTGCTGGTGCTGGCCCTGGCGGACGGCGTGCCCTCGCGCGAAACCGTCGGCAGGGTCGAAGCCTTTGCGGAGGCGTTGGGCGTCGCCACGCCGGAACTCGCCAACCAGCGGCGGCTCGCCGAGCATCACACGACGCTTTTCAAGCTCGACCTGCTGCGCCGAAGTCAGGTCGGCGACATCCTGAGGAATCAGCTCGACCAGCACGGCGTCCTGGCGCTGGCCAAGAGCGTGCTGGGGATGCGCGGCCTGGTCGAGGACAGAGAACTCGCTGGCCGCTATCGTGCCTGGGAGAAATTGCCGGCCGGAACGGTGGGCCGGTCGATGTGGGAGTATTTCCAGTCCAACAGGTTCGGCATGCCGGGCGAGCGGTTCGGCTTCCCCGAGGCTGGCCTCTATCACGATTTCTGCCATGTGCTGGGCGGCTACGGCACCGATCCGACGGGCGAACTGCAGGTCGCCTCGTTCACCGCCGGATTCAAGCAGACCCGGCCCTTCTACCTGATCCTGTTCGCCGTGCTGATCTTCAGTGCCGGTTTCAATGCCCGGCCGACCGCCGGGGGTTACACGACCGTCGGCGTTCTGGGCGAACCGGGCGCCGCCGAGCGGATGTTCGCCGCGATCGAGCGTGGCGCCCTCGTGAACACCGATCTCTCCGACAAGTGGGACTATTGGCCCTACGTCGAAATGCCGATCGACGAAGCCCGGCGCCGGCTCAACATCGTTCACGCCGGCTGAACGGCGGAAACATTCCGTAACGTGCCGTAACAGCGGGTAACCAAACGTTATTTAACATTCGGGCGTCGCCGGGATGAAATGACTCATCCCTTCCGATGGAGTGAGTCATGCAGGCCGTCCAGGAACTGACCGCCCCTACCGCGTCCTCGCTGCAGTACGACGTGATGCGCGAGATCTTCAATCTTCTGGCTCCGTACAATGTCGGCGCCAAGCCGATCACCCCGCAGACCGTCATCTCTAAGGGACTGACTGTCGATTCGCTCACGATCATGGACGTGATCATGGAGCTCGAGGACCGGTTCGACGTGACGATTCCAATGAACGTCGCGGCCGACATCGTGACGATCGACCAGCTTGCCGAGGCCGTCGTTTCGCAGCGCGCGAGACGCTGACAAATCTCCCCAGCCCATGAGATAAGTTCGCGAGCACGCGGCGCGGCGCGTGCTAACTACTCGGCAATGACCCCCGCTGAACGCCGGCAGATGATGCTGGCCGGGCCGATCGTGCCCACCATCCTCACCCTCGCGACCCCGAACGTGCTGAACGTGGCCATGCAAAGCCTCGTCAGCATTGCCGACGGCTATTTCATCGGCCAGCTGGGCGTGATCGACCTCGCCGCCCTGGCGCTGGTGTTCCCGACCCAGATGACGCTCGGCATGATGTCGGCCGGCGCCATGGGCGGTGGCATCTCTTCCTCGGTGGCCCGCGCCCTGGGCTCGGGCAACAAGGCGGGGGCCGAGGCCGCTGCGGCGCATGCCCTGGCCATCGCGCTCGGCATGGCGGTGCTGTTCGCCATCGTCTTCGTGGGCTTCGGCCGCCAGATCTACGGCGCCCTGGGTGGCAGCGGCGCCGCGCTCGACCGCGCCGAGGCCTTCGCCACCATCCTCTTCACCGGCTGCGTCGCCCACTGGGTCGCCAATTCCATGGCCTCGGTCCTGCGCGGCACCGGCGACATGAAGACCCCCGGCCTAGCCCTGGTGGCGACGGCGGCCATTCAGATCCCCCTCACCGGCGCGCTGACCCTGGGCTGGTTCGGACTGCCCGCTTTCGGCATCCGCGGCCCGGCCATCGCCGCCGTGATCGCCTTTGCCCTCGCCGCGCTCTGGATGCTGTCGAAGCTGATCGGCCCGAAGGCCCCCCTGCGGCTGCGCTGGCCGGTCGACGGCTTCCGCTGGCGGGCCTTCCGCGACATCCTGAAGGTCGGCCTGATCGCCTGCCTCGTGGTCATCCTGACCAACGGCACCGTGCTGGTCGTGACGGGCCTGATCGGTCGCGAAGGAGACGCCGCCATCGCCGGCTACGGCATCGGCTCGCGGCTGGAATACATGCTGATCCCGATCAGCTTCGGCATCGGCGCGACGCTGACCGCCCTCGTCGGCACCAACATCGGCGCGAAGCAATATGCCCGCGCCCAGCGCATGGCCTGGACCGGCGCCCTCATGGCCGGTGCGGTGGCCGCCACCATCGGCGTGATCGTCGCAATCTGGCCGGACCTGTGGCTCGGCCTCTTCACCACCAACCCGGGCGCGCTGGCCTCGGGCCGCCACTATCTCAGCATCGTCGGTCCGGCCTACGGCTTCTTCGGTCTCGCAATGGCGCTGTATTTCGCCTCACAGGGCACCGGCGAAATGATCTGGCCGGTCGCCGCCAACCTCTCCCGCATCACCATCGCGGGCGGCGGCAGCCTGCTCGCCCTCGACCATTTTGGCTGGGGCGTCTCGGGCCTCTATACCTGCGTGGCATTGGGCATCGTGGCCTTCTCGGCCGTGCTCGCCTTCTCGACGACTCGCCGCGCCTGGACCGGCTAAACTCCGGCACCAGGCGGCGCAAACGAGGCAGAGCGTGAAGACGATCCTCATCATC
>JAKFVZ010000731.1 GCA_021732965.1 Reyranella sp. | reverse complement strand
CGAGCGGGCTGCTTCGGCCCCCGCCGGACATGATCGCGCCGCTGGCGCGCACCAAGGCGATAACTTCACCGCGGGTCTGTGGGCGCGCTTCGTCGCCGGCATATTCCGCCAGCGTCACCAGCTCGCGTTTGCCGTTGGCGCGCTGATAGACGTCCTCCAGGGCGTCGGCCCGATAGCCGATCTTGTCGACCAGGCCGTCGCGCCGCGCCTGCTCGGATTCGAGTGGTGCATTGTCGATCAGGCGGCGAAGCTGGCCGGCCTCCATCTTGCGATCGCGCGCCACGTCGGCCACGAACTGGCCGAACAGGCTGTCGATCAGCTGCTGCAGATTTTCGCGCGCGGGGCGGGTGTATCCCGTCTCGGTGAACGAATCGGGGGCGCTCTTGTATTCGTACCGCCGGCCGCCCTCGACCTTGACGCCGAGCTTGTCGAGCCCGCCCTTGAGGAACGGGGTCTCGACGGCGATGCCGGTGACGCCGAAGCCGCCGCTGGGCTGCAGCCAGATCTGCTCGAGGGCAGCGGCAAGGTAGTAGTCGGCGACATGATTGCCACCGCTGCCCAGGGATTCAGCGAAACCCACGGCGAACTTGCCCTTGCCGCGGAAGTGGGCGAGTGCCTGGCGCAGTTCCTGGACGCGCGCGAGGCCGCCCGCCTCGTCGCCGATCTCGACGTACAGACCCACGACGCGCGGATCGTCGGCGGCCTGCCAGAGAAGCTGCACGGTCTCGACGATGTCGCGCGAACTACCGAACAGGCCGCCGCTCAGCAGGCCGGTCGAGGTCGTCTCCGGTGGCAGCGAGCGCAGGTCGAGCGACAGCACCATCTGCTGCGGCAGTGGCTTGGGGGAGAAGGGGCCGGAGGCGAAGAAGGCGGCGCCGGCGACGATCGCCAGCAGGACGAGGGTGCCGATAGTCGCAAGAAAGCCGACGATGAAACGCCGCATGCGAGGTTCCCCTGATCGAACGGATTGTGCAGATTAGGACTGAACGAGATTGGGCCGGAACGCCTTGATGGCATCAAGCATGGCCACGGCTTTTGTGTCGAGGCCGTTGTCCCGGATCAGCAGCGCGGTCGGCATGCCTCGGATCGGGCGCAGGCTGTCGTCGAGATTGAGCAGGGACAGCCGCAGGTCGGCTGCGAGAAACGCCTGCGGCTCGATGCCGATCTGAAGTTGGGGACGAAGTGAGAGGCGGCGCATGCGGACCCACTGGATGTCGTCCCAGGCGAGGCGGGCATTGCGGCCGAAGCCCAGTGCGATGCCGTCTTGGTCGATCACGACCTGCGGCGTCCGGTCGAGGTAACGGCTGATGCCGGCATAGACGTAGTAGCCCATCGCGAGCGCGAGCACCGAGAACAACACGAAGCGCGGGTCGTTCAGCGAGAGCGTGGGGGCGTTGGCCGAGTCGCCCGAGGCGAAATGCACGATCGCCGTGCCGATCATCAGCAGGGAGACGGCCGCCATCCCGGCGTTGTGGATCAGGCCAAAGCGCGCTTCCAGGGTTTGCCGGGCGGCCACCTGCGGCCTGCTAGCCGCACTGCGCGCGGTGGCGCAGCAGATGGTCGGCCAGGACGCAGGCCATCATGGCTTCCGCGACCGGCGTACCCCGGATGCCGACGCAGGGATCGTGGCGGCCCTTGGTCCGCAACTCGATGTCGCGCCCATTGCGGTCGACGCTGCGGACCGGGGTCAGGATCGAGCTGGTGGGCTTAACCGCGAGGCGGCAGACGATGTCCTGGCCGGTCGAGATGCCGCCCAGGATGCCGCCGGCATGGTTGCTGAGGAAACCGGGCTGGCCTTCGATCATCCGCATCTCGTCGGCGTTTTCCTCGCCGCTCATCGCCGCGGCGGCGAAACCGTCGCCGATCTCCACACCCTTCACGGCGTTGATGCTCATCAGCGCCTTGGCGAGATCGGCGTCCAGCTTGTCGTAGACCGGATCGCCGAGCCCGACGGGGACACCCGAGGCGACGACCTCGATCACGGCACCACAAGAGCTCCCGCGCTTGCGCACGTCGTCGAGATAGCCTTCCCAGCCCTGTGCGGCCTGGCGGTCGGGGCACCAGAAGGGATTGTCGCCGGTGGCGTCCCAGTCCCAGTTGGCACGGTCGATCTTCTGGCTGCCGATCTGGATCACGGCGCCGCGGATTGTGACGCCGTCCCCCAGGATCTTGCGGGCGATGGCGCCGGCCGCGACGCGCACCGCGGTCTCGCGCGCCGATTGCCGGCCGCCGCCGCGATAGTCGCGGACTCCGTACTTCCTGTCGTAGGTGTAGTCGGCGTGGCTCGGCCGGAACTGGTCCTTGATCTCGCCGTAGTCGCGGCTGCGCTGGTCGACATTGTCGATGTGCAACCCGATCGGCGTGCCCGTCGTCACGCCCTCGAAAACGCCGGACAGGATCTTCACCTGGTCCGGTTCCTGGCGCTGGGTGACGAAACGCGACTGGCCCGGGCGACGCTTGTCCAGCCAGACCTGGATGTCGGCTTCGGCGAGAGGGATGCGCGGCGGCGTCCCGTCGACCACGCAGCCGATCGCGGGCCCGTGGCTTTCGCCCCAGCTGGTGAACCGGAAAAGGGTGCCGAAACTGCTGCCGGCCATGGCCGGCTGCTCCGCTCTACTCGCCTTCGAAGTTGCCGAGCAATTCGGCGATCTGCTTCGCGGACGATGTGTTGATCATGCCGACCACATGGTAGCCGGCATCGACGTGCATGACTTCGCCGGTGACGCCGGTGCCGAGGTCGGACAGGAGGTAGAGGCCGGCATTGCCGACTTCCTCCGTCGTGACGTTGCGCTTCAGGGGCGAGTTCAGCTCGTTCCACTTCAGTATATAGCGGCCGTCGTTGATGCCGGCGAAGGCCAGCGTCTTGATCGGGCCGGCGGAGATCGCGTTGACGCGGATCTTCTGCTCGCCGAGATCTGCCGCCAGGTAGCGCACGCTGGCCTCGAGAGCCGCCTTGGCGACGCCCATGACGTTGTAGTGCGGGATCACCCGCTCTGCACCGTAGTAGGTGAGGGTGAGAAGGCTGCCACCATCCTTCATCAGCGGCACGGCGCGCTGCGACACCGCCGTGAAGGAGTAGACGCTCACGTTCATGGTGAGATTGAAATTGTCGGACGTGGTGTCGAGGTAGCGACCGCGCAGCTCGTCCTTGTTGGAGAAGGCGATGGCATGGACCACGAAGTCCAGCTTGCCCCATTCCTTTTCCAGCTTGGCGAAGACCGCGTCGATGCTGGCGGGATTGGTGACGTCGCAGGGCTCGATGATCTTGGCGCCGATCGAGCCGGCCAGGGGGCGCACGCGCTTTTCCAGCGCCTCGCCCTGGAAGGTGAAGGCCACCTCGGCCCCTTGGTCGTGGCAGGCCTTGGCAATGCCCCAGGCGATCGAGCGCTCGTTGGCGACGCCCATGACGAGGCCTTTTTTACCGGCCATAAGTTGTGCAGCAGCGGTCATGTACCGGTTCTAGCGGGGGATGGCTGTTGGGACAAGATGCCGGTGGTGGAAGGCTGCAGACCCCCTCATATTGTGGTCATGATCAGGGAAACCACCGACCCGCTGGAGCTTTTCGGCGCCTGGTACGCCGAAGCCGCCACTTCCGAGCCCAACGACCCGTCCGCCATGGCCCTGGCCACGGTCGGTCCCGACGGCACGCCGGCCGTCCGCATGGTCCTTTTGAAGGATTACGATGCCGCCGGCTTCGTGTTTTACACCAACTACGAAAGCCGGAAGGGCAACCACCTGCTGGCCCATCCCAGGGCCGCCCTGCTGTTCCACTGGAAGTCGCTGCGCCGGCAGGTTCGGCTGGAAGGTCCGGTGACCAAGACCACGGCGGCCGAGGCCGACGCCTATTTCGCCAGCCGCGCCCGCGGCAGCCAGGTCGGCGCCTGGGCGTCGGAACAATCGCGCCCGCTGGAGAGCCGGTTCGCGCTGGAGAAGCGGGTGGCGGAGTTTGGCGCCAAGCATCTGATCGGCGCCGTCCCGCGGCCGCCGCACTGGTCGGGTTTCCGGCTGCAGCCCACCCTGATCGAGTTCTGGCAGGACGGCGCCTTCCGGCTGCACGACCGGCTGGAGTACCGGCGCGGATCCGCGGCCGAGCCGTGGACGACGCGAACCCTCTATCCCTGAGCGCGTGATGGCGATGGCGCCCCAACGGCTGATGCGGCTGGCGACGGTCGCGTCCATGTCGGTGGCGCTCATCCTGGTCATCGCCAAGCTGGCCGCGTGGCGCATCACCGATTCGGTCAGCATGCTCTCGTCGCTGGTCGACACCTCGCTCGATCTCGTGAGCTCGATGGTGACTTTTCTGGCCGTGCGCCACGCGCTGGTGCCGGCGGACGACGAGCATCGCTTCGGACATGGCAAGGCCGAGGGGCTGGCGGGCCTCGTCCAGGCGGGCTTCATCGCGGCCTCCGGCTGCGCGCTTCTCGTCGCGGTCGTGGAGCGGCTCGGCAATCCCAAGCAGGTCCGGGAAGAGATGGTGGGGCTCGTCATCAGCGGGCTGGCCATCGTCCTCACGGCGGCGCTCGTTGCCTTTCAGAGATATGTCGTGCGGCGGAGCGGTTCGCTGGCGATCGGCGCCGACATGGCGCACTACGCGACCGATCTCGTCGCCACCCTTCTGACGGGCGGCGGACTGTTCCTGTCGGGTCTGCTGGACCTGCCTCTGATCGACAGCGGCGTGGCGGGCGTGGTGGCGCTCTACCTGCTCCACGGGGGATGGAAAGTGGGTCGTGCGTCGCTCGATGTCCTGATGGACCGCGAGCTGCCGCTCGAAGAGTCGACGCGGATCGAGAAGATCGCGCGCCGCCATGCCGGCGTGATCGACGTACACGAATTGCGGACCCGTTCGAGTGGCCTCACCAAGTTCGTCCAGCTCCACATCGAGGTCGCGCGCGACCTGTCGCTGGTCGAGGGCCATGCGATCGGCCAGGAGGTCGAGAGGGAGATCGCCCGCGCCTTCCCGGCCGCCGAAATCATCGTTCACGTCGATCCAGCCCCCGCCGTGTGACAGAGATCAGATGACCAGTCGCCCGTCATTCATCGTCGAGGACCAGTCCGAGACCGTCGCCTTCCTCGAAGCCGAACTGAAGCCGGAGCGGAGGATCGACACGCATGGCGCCGTCGTCTTTCTCTGCCGCGAGCGCGCCTACAAGCTGAAGCGCGCCGTGAAGTTTCCCTATATGGACTTCTCGACCGAGAGCCGGCGCGCCGCGATGTGCGCGGCTGAGATCGACGTCAACCGGCGGTCGGCACCGGAAATCTATCTCGGCATCGCCCCGGTCCTGCGCCGCGAAGGCCGACTGGTCCTCGGCGAGGTCGGTGAGCCGGCGGACAACGCCGTCGACTGGCTGGTCGTGATGAGCCGCTTCGACGAGGAGGGGCTGCTCGATCGCATGGCGTCGCGCGGGGCGCTGACGCCGGAGTTGATGGCGGCGCTGGGCGCGCGCGTGGCGCGGTTCCATGACGGGCTGCCGGCCATTGCCTCGGGCTTCTGTGCGCCCGACGACTATCGCCACTCGGTCGTGGCCGACGTGCGCCAGATGCGCGAGGCGGGTGAACGGCTCGACCCGGCGACCAGCGAGGCGCTGGCCGACGCGATGCCGCGCTCGCTCGAACCCTTCGTCGATCTCGTGGCCCGCCGCGTCGCGGCCGGTGCGATCCGCCGCTGCCATGGCGATCTGCATCTGCGCAACATCGTGACGCTGGGCGGCCAGCCGGTGCCGTTCGACGCCATCGAGTTCTCGGACAAGATCGCCAATATCGACGTGCTCTACGACCTGGCCTTCGCGCTGATGGACCTGGCGCGGCAGGGGCTGGGCGCATTGGCCAACCGACTGCTGAACGAATGGCTGTGGCGGGTGCGCGAAGCCGAAGGCGCCTCGCACGAGGAGGCGCTGGCGCTGCTGCCGATGTTCCTCGCACGCCGGGCCGCGATCCGCGCCTATGTCGATTCCGCGGTCACGGCGGTGAGCGGCGCCGACAACGCGCCGGCGCGCGCCTACCAGAAGGCGGCGCTCGCGTTCCTGCAGCCTGCGCCGCCGCGGCTGGTCGCGATCGGCGGCCTGTCGGGCAGCGGCAAGACCACACTCGCCCTGAGGCTGGCACCGGAGATCGGCCGCACCCCCGGCGCCGTCGTGGTGCGGACCGACGTCGAGCGCAAACGCCAGGCGGGCATCCCGCTGGAGGAGCGCATGCCGGCGGGCAGCTATTCTCCCGAGGCATCGGCCCGAACCTATGCGGCCTTCATCGCGCGCGCCGAGCGCGTGCTGAGGGCAGGGCACAGCGTCGTGCTCGATGCCGTCTTCGCGCGCCCCGACGAACGCGCGGCGGCCGAGGCGCTGGCTCACAAGGTCGGTGTGCCGTTCCAGGGCATCTGGCTCGACGTGCCCAAGGACCTGGCGCAGCAGCGCGTGGCAGACCGCAAGGGCGATGCGTCGGACGCCACGCCCGCCGTGGTCGAACGCCAGTTCGATTACGATCTCGGCCGCATCGACTGGGAACGACGGTGAGCCCGGCTTGACGGGAGTGCTGCCGCAGAGCGCGTCACCGCAATCACCTCATGTCATCCTGAGCGCAGCGAAGGATCTCACGCAAATTACGGAGTCCTCTGGTCGTGAGGCTAGGTCCTTCGCTTCGCTCAGGACGACAGAGTTAACGTCTAAGCCCGCTTCTTTGCTGTCGAGCTGCGCGGCAGCAGGCGGGCGAGGTACTGGCCGGTATAACTCTCGGCCACCTTCACGATCGCCTCGGGCGGGCCCTCGGCGACCAGGCGGCCACCGCCGGAGCCACCGTCGGGGCCCATGTCGAGCACCCAGTCGGCGGTCTTGATGACTTCGAGATTGTGCTCGATCACCAGCACCGTGTTGCCGGTCTCGACCAGGCGATGCAGCACTTCGAGCAGCTTGCGCACGTCCTCGAAGTGGAGACCGGTGGTCGGCTCGTCGAGGATGTAGAGCGTGCGGCCGGTGGCGCGGCGCGACAGTTCCTTGGCGAGCTTGACCCGCTGCGCCTCGCCGCCCGAGAGCGTCGTCGCCTGCTGGCCGATATGGATGTAGCCGAGGCCGACCTGCTGGAGCGTCAGCAGCTTGTCGCGGATGATCGGCACGGCCTTGAAGAACTCGCAGCCCTCGTCGACCGTCATGTCGAGCACGTCGGCGATCGACTTGCCACGGAACACGATTTCCAGCGTCTCGCGATTGTACCGCTTGCCCTTGCAGACGTCGCACTCGACGTAGACGTCGGGCAGGAAGTGCATCTCGATCTTGATGACGCCGTCGCCCTGGCAGGCCTCGCAGCGTCCGCCCTTCACGTTGAAGGAGAAGCGGCCGGGCTTGTAGCCGCGCTCGGTCGACTCCGGCAGTTGCGAGAACCAGTCGCGGATCGGCGAGAAGGCGCCGGTGTAGGTCGCGGGGTTGGAGCGCGGCGTGCGGCCGATCGGCGACTGGTCGATGTCGACGATCTTGTCGAGATGGTTCACGCCTTCGAGCGTGGCATGCGTGCCGGCATGCTCGCGCGCATTGTTGAGCTTCTTGGCGAGCGCCTTGTAGAGCGTCTCGACGATCAGCGTGCTCTTGCCGCTGCCCGACACGCCGGTGACGCAGGTGAAGGTGCCAAGTGGGATGCTGGCCGTGACGTTCTGGAGATTGTTCTCCTTCGCGCCCTTGAGCGTCAGCCACCGCCCGTTCTTCGGCGGCGGCTCGCGGCGCACCTTGGGGATCGGAACCTGGCGGAAGCCGGAGAGATACTGGCCGGTGAGGCTTGCGCTGTTGCGCATCACCTCCTCGGGCGTGCCTTGAGCGATCACGTTGCCACCATGCGCGCCGGCCCCGGGGCCCATGTCGACCAGATAGTCGGCGGCGCGGATCGCGTCCTCGTCATGCTCGACCACCAGCACCGTGTTGCCGAGGTCGCGCAGGCGCGTAAGCGTCTTCAGCAGCCGGTCGTTGTCGCGCTGGTGCAGGCCGATCGACGGTTCGTCGAGGACGTAGAGCACGCCCGTCAGGCCCGAGCCGATCTGGGAGGCAAGGCGGATGCGCTGGCTCTCGCCGCCGGACAGGGTGCCGGAGGTGCGGTTCAGCGTGAGATAGGAGAGACCGACATTGTCGAGGAAGCCCAGCCGCTCGTTGATCTCCTTGAGGATGCGGGCGGCGATCTCCCGCTGCTTGGGCGTGAGCTTGGGATCGAGCGCCAAAAACCACTTCACCGCCTCGCCGATCGAGAACTCTGTCGTCTGGCTGATGTTGAGGCCGGCGATCTTGACCGCCAGCGCTTCCGGCTTGAGGCGGGCGCCGTTGCAGGCTTCGCACTTGCTCTCGTGCTGGAAGCGCTCGAGTTCCTCGCGGACCCAGGATGAATCGGTCTCTTTCCAGCGGCGGTCGAGATTGGGGATCACGCCCTCGAACGGCTTGGTCGTCTGGTACTGGCGGATGCCGTCGTCGTAGCGCATCGCGATCGAGTCGCTGCTGCTGCCGAACAGGATCGTGTCGCGCACCTTCTTGGGCAGGTCGCGCCACGGCATCGAGGTCTTCACCTTGAAGTGCTTGGCGATGCTCTCGAGTGTCTGCATGTAATACTGGCCCGACGAATCGGCCCATGGCGCGACGGCACCCTCCGAGAGCGAGAGACGGTCGTCCGGCACCACCATCTCGGGATCGAAGAACATCTTCACGCCCAGCCCGTCGCAGGAGGGGCAGGCACCCTGCGGCGCATTGAAGGAGAAGAGGCGCGGCTCGATCTCCTCGATGGTAAAGCCGGAGACCGGGCAGGCGAAGCGGGCGGAAAAAACCGTGCGCTCGCCATTGTCGGCGTTCTCGGCGACCGCGAGGCCTTCCGCCAGCGTGAGAGCGGTCTCGATCGAATCGGCCAGGCGATTGCCTAGATCGGGCTTCACGACGATGCGGTCCACGACCACGTCGATGTCGTGCTTGTATTTCTTGTTGAGCGACGGCGCCTCGGCGATCTCATAGAGCTTGCCGTCGATCTTCACGCGCTGGAAACCCTTGCGCTGAAGCTCCTGCAGCTCCTTGCGATACTCGCCCTTCCGGCCGCGCACGATCGGCGCCAT
>JAKFVZ010000735.1 GCA_021732965.1 Reyranella sp. | reverse complement strand
CGACGGCTATGCCAGGGCACATGCAGCGCTGACCGAGAAGGTGAAACTCTTCCGCTGGGGCGGCGACTGCTACGCCTACGGGCTGCTGGCCGCGGGCCACGTCGACCTCGTCGTCGAGGCCGACCTAAAGCTCTACGACTATGCCGCCCTCATTCCCGTCATCACCGGCGCGGGCGGCGTGATCACCGACTGGAAGGGCAGGCCGCTGGACATGCACTCCGAGGGCGCGGTCGTCGCGGCCGGCGACCCTGCCGTTCACCGCGCGGCGCTGGATATCCTCTCGGCATAGGCCGTGCGGTCGACGTCGTACCAGACGATGTCGGTGAAGCCCTTGTAGTCGACGCGCTTACGGTAGGTGAGGCCGATCCGTTCCATCACCGCGCGTGACGCGCGATTTTCCTCGAGCGTGATCGCGAAGATCCGGTCGAGTTCCAGCGTGTCGAAGCCGTAGGCCAGCGAGGCCAGCGCGACTTCCGTCGCATAGCCCTTGCCCCAGGCATCGGGATGCAGCGACCACAGCACTTCCACGCCGTCGAACTGCTCGATGAAGTTCAGCCCGGCATGGCCGATCAGGCGCCCGTCGCGGAACACGCCCCAGGGCGCGAACCGGCGTTCCTGCCAGGACGCCGCGAAGCGCTCGATCGCGGCATGGGCCAGCGCCACGAAATCGCCTTGCTGCACAGCGCCCGGCGCGGGCGGCAGCCACCTGGCCACTTCGGGATGAAAGCGCATGGCCGCGTAATCTTCGGCATCGGCGGGCAGCAAAGGTCTGAGCGACAGGCGCTCGGTCGTCACGATCGTCATGGCCGGGCCACTTTACACAACTTTACCGCCGCGAGATGGGCGCGAAACCGGGACCCTCCATCTTGGGCGTACGGGGACAGTAACCCGAAACCAGATGGAGACAGACATGACGAACCTCAGCATCAAGACGGTAATGGCCGCCCTCCTCGCGGGCAGCCTCGCGGCGACCGCCGGCGCGCCGGCCTTTGCCCGGGCGGACGGCGGGTCGGTCGACCCGGCCAAGTTCCAGCAGCGCATCGAGAAGCGCGTGGACAAGGCGCTGAACGGCACCGACGCCACGCAGGACCAGAAGAAGCAGGTGGTGAGCATCCTGCAGGCCGCCTTCACCGACATGAAGCCGCTGCACGCCCAGCGCGCCGAAAACCGCAAGGCGATGCGCGCGGCGCTCGAGGCCCCGACCATCGACCCGGCGAAGATCGAGCAGATCCGCGCCGAACAGATGAAGATCGCGGACGCGAGCTCCAAGCGCTTCACCAAGGCGCTGACGGATGCCGGCAACGTGCTGAACGCCAACCAGCGCCAGGCCTTCTTCAAGACCTGGGGCGAACGCAAGCACGGCCCCAAGAAAGGCTAAGGGCCAGGGGCTGACGGCGGATGACATCGGGGTCGCACCGGTTCGATACTGAGCAGATGGCCGAGCGCATCCTGATGATCGACGACGACGACCGCCTCGCCGGGATGGTTTCCGACTATCTCGGCGGGGCGGGCTTTCGTGTGACCGTCGCCGGCACCGGCCGCGACGGCGAGGCCCACTTGAAGCGCGAGACATACGACGCGGTCATCCTCGACCTGATGCTGCCGGACGCCGACGGTCTCGATCTTTGCCGCCGCCTGCGCGGCAGCAGCGACGTCCCGATCCTGATGCTGACGGCGCGCGGCGAGCCGATGGACCGCGTGGTCGGCCTCGAACTGGGCGCCGACGACTATCTCGCCAAGCCCTTCGAGCCGCGCGAATTGCAGGCCCGCCTGCGCGCCATCCTGCGCCGCAAGGGCGGCACCGCGGCGAAAGCCGACGTGCTGCGCTTCGGCCGCCTGGAGATCGACAAGGGCGCGCGCGTCGTGAGGATCGACGGCGAGGAGCGCGCCATCACCTCGTACCAGTTCGCGATCCTCCTGGCGCTGGCCGAGCGCGCCGGCCGCGTCCTCTCGCGCGACGCGCTGATGGACGTGTTGAAGGGCGAGAAGCTCGAAGCCTTCGACCGCTCGGTCGACGTCCATATCAGCCGCATCCGCGCCGCCATCGAGGACGATCCGAAGAAACCGCGCCGCATCCTGACCCTGCGCGGCACCGGCTACGTCTTCGCCAGGGACCAGGATCGCTAGCCCATGCAGCGCCTCTACCTGCAATTCTACGTCACCATCCTCGTCGTGCTGGCTGTGTTCGTCGGCGCGGCGGTGCTGCTGTGGCGGCTGGCGGACGACGACAACCGCACGCCGCAGTATCTCGACGTCGCGGCGGAACTGACCGGCGCGCTGCTACCCGACAGCAACGCACCGCGGCCCGAGCAGCAGCGCGCGATCGAGGCGCTGCAGCGCAAGCTGCGCTTCGACATCGCGCTCTACGAACCCGACGGCGACATGATCGCCATGGCCGGCAAGCCGCCGCCGCGCTTCGAGCCGAGTCGCGCCCGCACCGGCTGGCGTCGCGGCCCCGGTGGGCCGAACTTCGTGCTGCAACTGCCCGACGGCCGCTGGCTGGTGGCGCGTCAGGTCCGGGAACGGCCCAACCCCATCTACTGGATCGCGGCGGCACTGGCTCTCGTTGCCATCGCCGTCGCGGTCGGTTCGTTTCCCGTGGTGCGCGGCCTCGGCCGGCGACTCGAACGGCTCAAGGCCGGCGTCGACCGGCTGGGCCACGGCGATCTCGGCGCCCGCGTGAAGGTGGAGGGTCGCGACGAAGTGGCCGCGCTGGCCGCGAGCTTCAACCGCTCGGCGCAGCGCATCGAGGAGCTGGTGGCGGCCCACCGGCTGCTGCTGGCCAATGCCAGTCACGAGTTGCGCACGCCGCTCACCCGCATTTCGGTCGCCGCCTCACTGCTGGGCGACGCCGCCGATCCCCGGACGCGCGAATCGCTGAAGCGCGATGTGGCCGAACTCGACCAGCTCATCGAGCAGATCCTCCTGGCAAGCCGGCTGGAGGCATTGCCCACGCTGGAGCAGCGCGAGCCGGTCGACCTGCTGGCGCTGGCCGCCGAGGAAGCCTCGCACTACGACGTCGAGGTGAGCGGCGAGCCGGTGACCGTCTCCGGTGACCGCATCCTGCTGCGCCGCCTGGTCCGCAACCTCGTCGAGAATGCCCAGCGCTACGGCACCGGCAGGGACGGCGACGACTCGGTCGTGGTGTCGGTCACTCGCGAGTCAGATTGCGCCGTCCTCGAAGTCACCGATCGCGGCCCTGGCGTCCCCGAAGCCGAGCGCCAGCGCATCTTCGAGCCCTTCTATCGCATGGCCGGCTCGGCGGAGAGCGGGCGCGGCAGCGGACTAGGCCTCGCCCTCGTCCTCGACATCGCCCGCCGCCATGGCGGCGACGCGGTTTGCCTTGCGGCAGAAGGCGGCGGCAGCCGCTTTCGGGTCGACCTGCCGGCGGCACAAGCGACTTGATCTTCGGCTTGTCGACCGCATGCGAGCGTCACGCCAGCACACCGAAATCGCAGGTCGCCCGCGATCTGGTTCGCTGACAAACCTCCCATCCGTTCTGGCTGCCATCGGTGTTGGCGTTACCCTCGATCGTGTCGAACCGGCCGTCCGGTCGTATCGGCGAAATCGCCACGCCGACGTGAACGTGACTCTGCTGCCCGTTGATCGTGCCGCGCACGAAGAAGAAGGAGCCGGCCGGAACCGCAGTGGTGCTCGCACCGGGCACGAGACGATTGTTCCTGCGGGCCGACGCGACGATGGAGGGAACGTAGAGCGGCGCAATTCCCTGGCCATCCAGGGGAAACGGCAACGGCCTGCCCAGGGCGGCGAAGGCCTGCTTCACCCATTGCGAGGCAGCACCCTGGCACCATTGGTCCGAGATGCCGAGACAGTAGGCCCGCACCCAGGGACCGGAATTGTCGCGCCCCCTGAGCGCACTGTCGACGAAGCGCCGCGCCTCGAGAGGCCGTTGGACGAGATGCGCGCGCGCCGTCTCGATCACCGCGTCGCCGACATTCGGACACGTGGACTGGAAAGCGAAGGCCGTCGCCATCCCGACGGTCAGCGCCTGCCAGAACGTGGCGTTGACGGCGGCAGACGGAAGACCGGCGGCGGCGGCGAAAGTCGCGCAACCGGCTTGGGTCGATGGACCGAAGTCTCCGTCGATTCCGACCGAGGCCGCCGTTCCGGGCGCGGCGTTTCCGTTCTCGCCGACACCGATGCCGCGGACGACGAGCCATTCCTGAAGACGCAGTATGTCCTTGTCGTTGCTGGTTGCATCGATCGGCAGGGAAGGCGCCGCGATCTCCGTGTTGAACTGAGCCATTTGTGCTTCTCCCGAACGACACCGCTGTGTCTGGACGCACGCTAGGCCGGCCGATCGGAGAACCTCTGTGGCAATCCCCACGTTCGCGAAATGAAGGGATTCGCGGCTCTCTGTGGTGAACGCCACAGAGTGACGAGCGGCACGCCTCTAAGACCCCTCCAAGGCGTCAAGCGAATGATCGCAGGGACGCTCAGCACTGGAGGGAAAGATGAGATCGACTTGCCGAAAGGCAACACTCGCGTTCCTGGTCATCGGTCAGATGACCGCATTGACCGCATGCGGACCGGACTATCTCGCCGATGAGGTAAAGAAGTTCTCCGTTGCCACCAACACCGGCAACGCGGCCGTCCAGAAAGCCGCCGCCGCGTTCGCCTCGACCGAAGGCAAGCTGACCATGGCGAGCGTGGCCAATGCCGCGCAACCCCTGTCATTCGACCTCGTGACCTGTCGGCAGAAAATTTCGGTCGAGAACTGTCGTGTGACAGTGGGTTCCGATCGGCAATCCCTGATGCCGTCGAACGACGACAAGCCCATTCCGGTCCAGTACTTCGCGATGATCGCGCAGTACTCGGAACTGCTCGCCAAGCTGTTGGGTGCGAAGACCGCCGACGAACTCAATGAGTTGCAGAAGCAGGTCGGCGGAACCATTAAGGCCATCGATATCCTTTCCTCGGGATTCTCGACGTCTACCGGCGGCGGCGTTACCGGCGGCGCATCGGATATCATTTTCGATATCGCCCGAACCGTGGACGATGCCATACGCCTTGCGCGCGTACGGCGCGCCATTCTGGCAGCGGACGCTCCCGTGCGAGCCGCAACCGACTTCGTGATCAGGCCGCGGAACGGCGGGCTGAGCCTGATGGCCGAATTTCAGCGCACGATCGCCGATGGTGCGGCAGAGGATCTGAACAATCGGGTTCGCACTTACAATGTCATTCCGAGGACGGTCGCCTTCTCCGCCGACAGACGCGCGGCCCTCGAGGCCATCGCCTCCGCGCAGGCGGGGACGACCGAACTGCAGGCCGTCGACCTGCCCCGGCTCGCCCGGGAGACACTGGAGGCCCACGACGAACTTGTCCGAAGTGCGCGCGAAAGCCGCCTGACGGCAAAGGAGCTGATGTCGGCAATCGAGACTCTGTACCAGCGCGCCGACGCGATCCGAAAGGCCATCGACAAGATTCTGGGCGCCTAGCGCCACACCGTTTCATCACACACTACCGGAGAAGAAACATGCCGACCGACTCTTCCAACACACTCGCCGCAATCGAGCGGCAACTCGACAAGATCCGCTCGACGGCGGACAGCCTCGGTGCCCTCTCGGCATTGTCGGGCATCAGCGCCGCCCACGCAAAGAAACTAAGCGATCAGGCCGTGGAGTTCCGGCTCAAGCAGTTTCAGCTTTACCGGAAGAAGGACAAGATTCTGGCTTCGAGCAACGAATGGAAGGCCATCGTTGCAAGCATGGAGGTCGTCAACGAACGGATCGAACGTGCCATCGAGGATCAGAAGAAGCTGAGCGAGGTGATCTCGACGGCGGCGACGGCGCTGAGCGTGATCGTTCGCCTCATCGGCATTGTTGGCGTCATCTGACCCGACCTGCCTCGCGCCCCACAGGCCCGACCAGAAGAGCGCCCCCGCAAGGGCGCTCTTCGCACGATTGGAAGGGCAGCGGGTCGACGTCCTGTGGTATGAGGTGAACAACCGTTTACCAAGGAAGCTCACTATGGATTTCAACATTCCCGCCGAAATCGCAGCCTATCTGCGCGAACTCGACGAGTTCATCGAGCGCGAGATCCGGCCGCTGGAACGGCAGGACGACAATATCCGCTTCTTCGATCATCGCCGCGAGCACGCCCGGACCGACTGGGACAATGACGGCCAGCCGCGGCACGAGTGGGAAGAACTGCTCGCCGAGATGAAGCGCCGGGCCGACAAGGCCGGTCATCTCCGCTTCGGCCTGCCGAAGGCGCTGGGCGGCAAGGACGGCTCCAACCTCGCGATGGCGCTGATCCGCGAGCATCTCGCGCACAAGGGCCTGGGCCTGCACAACGACCTGCAGAACGAAAGCTCGATCGTCGGCAACTTCCCGGTCGCGCTGCTGCTGCATCGCTTCGGCACGCAGGAGCAGAAGGACCGCTACATCGAGGGCATGTTCCGCGGTACCGAGCGCATCGGCTTCGGCCTCACCGAGCCGCTGCACGGCTCCGACGCCACCTTCATGGAGACCACGGCCGTCAAGCAGGGCTCCGACTGGGCGATCAACGGCATGAAGCGGTTCAATACCGGCATGCACACCGCGACCGTCGACCTGGTCTTCGCGCGCACCTCCGGCAAGGTGGGCGATGCGCGCGGCATTTCGGCGTTCCTGGTGCCGGTGAAGACCCCGGGCTTCAAGATCGAATACATGTGGTGGACGTTCAACATGCCGTCCGACCATGCCGAGGTCTCGCTGACCAACGTCATCGTGCCGGGCTCGACCATGCTGGGCGAGGAAGGCCGCGGCCTCGACGTGGCGCAGACCTTCGTTCACGAGAACCGCATCCGCCAGGCCGCGTCGAGCCTCGGCGCGGCGCAATACTGCATCGACATGTCGGTCGCCTACGCCAAGAACCGCAAGGTGTTCGGCAAGGCCCTGGCGACCAACCAGGCGATCCAGTTCCCGCTGGCGGAGCTGCACACCGAGGCCGAGATGACGCGCGGCCTGGTGCGAAAGACCGCGTGGCACCTCGACCGCGAGCACCACATGAACGTGAGCGAGTGGGTGGCGATGTCGAACTACCGCGCCAACCGGCTGGTCTGCGACGCCGCCGACCGCGCCATGCAGGTTCATGGCGGCATCGGCTATTCGCGTCACACGCCGTTCGAGCACATCTACCGCCACCACCGCCGCTATCGCATCACCGAAGGCTCGGAGGAAATCCAGATCCGCCGCGTCGCCGGCACGCTGTTCGGCTTCTGGGGCGCGCAGAAGGCCTCGACGGCGCCGAAGGCGTAACCTCGAGAGTCCTCTCCGCCACGAAGTGGGGGAGAGGAAGGGACCCATTGCGCAGCAATGGGTAGGTGAGGTGGTGTTCCATGCGAACGAGATGCCTGCGTTGAAGAAGCGAAGACCCACCTCACCTCCCCCGCGCCGCGCGCGGGTCCCCTTCCTCTCCCCCCGCTTCGCAGGCGGAGAGGACGTATGAGTCCGACGACGCCTCCCCGTCGATACACCGGCGACCTCGTCATGTTCGGTACGGCCATGCTGATGGGATCGAGCTATCCCTTCGCCAAGGACGTGCTGCAGGTGATGAGTCCGCTGCTCTACAGCGGCTCGCGCTACCTGATCGCGAGCCTCTTCCTGTTCGCCGCCATGGCGTTGATGGGCCGGCCGCTCGGCCTGGCACGGCGCGACTGGGTGCCGCTGTTCCTGCTGTCATTGATCGGCGTCACCCTGTTCCAGGCCTGTTGGGGCCTGGCGATGACGCGCACGGCACCGAGCCTGGGCTCGATCGTGATGACCACGACCACCGCCTTCTCCGCGATCCTCGCCTGGTTCGGCGGGCGGCGGCTGCCCGGGCTGGGCTGGGCCGGCATCCTATTGGCTTTCGCGGGCGTCGTGCTGGTCGTGAACAACAGCCTCACCTCGGTGACACTCTCGTTCGGCAGCCTCGACGGCACCCTGCTCTGGATGCTCTCGGCTTTCGCCTGGGCGCTCTATGTCGAGCGCTGCGCGCCCTACAATCAGCGGCTGGGCGCGCTTCCGGTCATGGCCTGGACGACCCTGCTCGGCTCGCTCGTCCTGATGCCGATCTCGCTCGCTTTCGATTCCTTGAGCGAGTTCGGGCGGCTCGACGACCGGCTGCTGGGCTTCTGGCTCTACACTGCCATCTTCCCGGTGGGCGTCGCCTTCCTTGGCCTCACCGCCGGGCTGGAACGGCTCGGGGTCAGCCGGGTCATGGTCTACATGTACCTGATCCCGGTGGCCGGGGTCGGTCTCTCGGCGGCCTTCTTCGGCGACCCGCTCACGGCCGCCCGCGTCCTGGGCGGGCTGATCGTGCTGGCCGGCGTCATTCTGACGCGTGTGGCGCTCGACCGTGCCGCCCGCGTTCCTGTATGAACCTCCCCATGGCCACGACCACCACCCAATTGACCACACCCGGGACCGGCGGACGACGCGCGTCCGTGGAGCGGGCGACCAAGGAAACCCGCATCGCCGCCGCCATCAACCTCGACGGCACCGGCGTCTACGACATCAAGACCGGCATCGGGTTCCTCGACCATATGCTCGAGCAGCTCTCCCGCCACAGCCTGATCGACATCACGCTGCGCGCCGAGGGCGACCTGCACATCGACTATCATCACACGACGGAAGATGCCGGCATCGTGCTGGGCGAGTGCCTGTCCAAGGCGCTGGGCGACCGCAAGGGCATCCGCCGCTACGGCAGCGCGACCATCCCGATGGACGAGACGCTGACCGAGGTGGCGCTCGATGCGTCGAACCGGCCGTACCTGATCTGGAAGGTCGAGTTCACCAAGCCCAAGCTCGGCACGATGGATACCGAACTGTTCAAGGAATGGTTCCAGGCCTTCGCTCAGCTGGGCGGCCTGACGCTGCACGTCTGGAACCACTACGGCGAGAACAACCACCACATCGTCGAGAGCTGCTTCAAGGGCATCGCCCGGGCGCTGCGCGTCGCCGTCGAGATCGACACGCGGCAGACGATGGCGGTGCCCAGCACCAAGGGCGTCCTCTAGCGCCATGGCTCGCCTCGCCGTTCTCTCTCCTCTCCGCCGCGCCGCGGGGGAGAGGAAGGGCCCCATTGCGCAGCAATAGGAAGGTGAGGTGGTGCCCCGCACGAACGAGATTCGGG
>JAKFVZ010000526.1 GCA_021732965.1 Reyranella sp. | reverse complement strand
CACCTGGTTGACCTCGTGGTCTCCGGCCAGGGTCAGGATCGGCGAGACCGAAAGGCCGGGCGTCTTCATCGAATCGATCAGAACGAAGGAGATGCCGTCCTGCGGCTTGCCCTCGGTCGAGGTCCGAACCAGACAGAACATGTGGTCGGCGACATGCGCACCGGTGGTCCAGATCTTGGTGCCGGTAATGACGTAGTCGTCGCCGTCGCGCTCCGCGCGTGTCTTGAGGCTGGCGAGATCGGAGCCCGAGCCGGGTTCGGAATAGCCCTGGCAGAAGGTGATGTCGCCCGAGAGGATGCGCGGCAGGTACTTGGCCTTTTGCTCCGGCGTGCCGAACTTCATGATCACCGGGCCGACCATGCGCAGGCCCATCGAGAAGATGCGAGGCGCGTCGGCGGCGGTGCACTCACGGCTGAAGATATAGCGCTGCGTTGCGCTCCAGCCGGTGCCGCCATGCTCCTTCGGCCAGCTCGGGGCCGACCAGCCGCGACGCGCCAGGATCCGGTGCCAGCGCAGACCGGCTGCAAAGTCGGCGAACACCCCGCCGGTCTTGCGACCCGCCTCCAGCAGGTCCTCGGTCAGGTTCTCATCGAGGAAACGGCGAACTTCGTCCTGGAAGTCTTCGTCTTCCCTGCTCAGCGCCAGATCCATCAGCCCGCTCCCTTTTCACTTTCCAGCGAGGCTAGCGACCGTCGCCATGGCCCGTCCAGTGCGCGGCTGACACGAGCTTCCGACGGGCGGTATGGTTCTTGCCTCGAAAGCGTAATCGAACGCGGAGGTCGCCGTGGCCCGACTCGTTGGTCTGATCGCCCTTCTTCTCCTGGCACTGCCGGCGACGGCGCAGGACCGCAAGGAGGTCGACCTCGCGCTGGTGCTGGCGATCGACATCTCCGGCAGCATCGATCCCGACGAAGCCAGGCTGCAGCGCCAGGGCTATGTCGAGGCGTTCCGCGATCCCGTCATCGTCAAGGCGATCCTCGGCGGCAATCATGGCCGCATCGCCGTTGCCTATTTCGAATGGTCCGATTCATGGATCCAGAAGCTGCTTGTCGACTGGACCCTGCTCGATTCGGAGGCTGCCATCGCGGCTTTCACCAATCGGCTCGCGGACGCACCGATCTCGATCTCACGCCGGACCTCGATCAGCGGCGCGATCCGCTACGCCATTCCGATGTACGGCCGAATCCCGTACGAGGCGGAACGCAAGGTCCTCGACATTTCGGGCGACGGCTCGAACAACGATGGCGGGCTGGTCACCGACATGCGTCGCGACGCGCTCAAGGAGCGGATCATCATCAACGGACTGCCGATCATGAACGGCCGGCCGAATCCGTTCGGCTTCCCGGCCGAGGACGACCTCGACCAATACTACCTGCACTGCGTAACCGGCGGCCCGCGCTCCTTCGTCGAGGTGGCGCGCAGTTTCGAGGATTTTCCCCGGGCCATCCGCAAGAAGCTGCTCCAGGAAGTGGCCGATATCGGTCCCTTGAACGACTTCGACATCGGCGATCTCGGAGCGGCGCGCGACGGGGTCGAGCTGGCGCAGTCCGGCGGAGCGCGCCGCGCCGTCAAGGCCGACGAGGACTACACCCGATTCGTGCGCCCCGAATACGAGCTGGGCTGCGACGTCGGCGAGCGGCGCTCCCGTGACTTCTGGCAGCGCCGGTTCGGCGTCACGCCGGACTGACCGTTTGACGCACAAGGCGCGATCGTGAAGATGCTCCTGGTGGAGCTCATGAACGATTCGACCGCGCAGGCGATCTATTTCTATGACCGGCATCCGATGTCCGGCGAGATCATCAAGGCGAAGCTGCGTGCCGCGCGTGGCCACCTCGATGGCGTCGCGCCGGAGGAACTCTGGCCGCACGATCAGGATCACTATGGCGGTATCGCCGCGACCGATGCACTGGCGGCCGCCGCGGCGATCGGGCCCGGCACCGAGGTCGCGGATTTCTGTGCCGGCCTCGGTGGCACGGTACGCTACCTGGCCCACCGCTACGGCGCCGACGTGACCGGCATCGAACTGACGCCGTCGCGTGTCGCCGCCGCGCAGGAACTCATCGCACTGGTCGGCCTGCAGGACCGTGCCCGCGTCCGGCAAGGCAATGTGATGGACGTCCCCTTGGCGGACGAATGCATGGACGTCGTGGTGAGCCAGGAAGCCCTCTGTCACGTCCCCGATCACGCGAAGACTTTGGCGGAGGCATTCCGGGTCCTGCGGAGAGGCGGGCGCCTGGCCATGACGGACTGGATCGCCAACAAGCCGCTTTCGACGCAGGACGCCAGGCTCATGTGGGACGGCATGGCCATCCAGCCACTGGAAACGCTCGCGAGCTATGACGGCATAGCCCGCGCTGCGGGCTTCCAGGTCGAAGCGGCAATCGACCTGACCGAGGCATGGGGACCGATCCTCGAGCAACGGCTCGCCATGTATCAGCGACTGCGCGAGGAAGCCCGCGCCGCCGGCACGCCGATGGGCCACGACGCGTTCCACGAATCCTACATCCGGTTCGTCGAACTCATCACGCAGCGCGAACTGGGCGGCATACGCCTGATAGCGGTGAAGTAGCGCCTATGGCGCGGGGCGCGGTGCGCCTCCGCCCATCAGGGGTAGGGGTGGCATCGGGCCGGGTCCCTGCTCAAAGCCGCCCTGACGGGGTGGTCCGCCAGGCCCCTGCGGCGCCGGTGCCGGCCCACCCTGCAGGGGGCCCGTCGAGTTGGGACCTTTTGCAGAATTGGCCTCCGCGAGACCCGCCGCCTTCGCCGCGCGGTCGCCGCCGCCGTCACGCTTGCCGCCGTTTCCTTCCAGCCTGCCGATACTGTCGGCGAGCCCAGCCCGCTCCACGCGCGACGCCATACCGGGCAACTGGCCGCGCATCGCACTGACCTGGAAGCCCGGCGCTGTCACGCTTCGGGTGTGCCCCTGGCTCGTCAGGGTCATCTCGTAGCCAAAGACAAAGGTCGCGGTCGTCTTCGTCGGCTCGACGCTGAACATCGCGATGCCGCCGCGAATGGTGATCGTGCCGGAGGGGGTCGTGACGACGACGGGTGTCTTCTTGCTGATCTTGCCGCCGACCAGCCGGAACACGCCCTTCGTGGCCGTGAGGGCAAGTTCGCCCAGCTTCCTGTCCGAATCATAGACGAACCTGTCGAGCGTGACCTGTGCCTGGCTGCTGATCGTCAGCGCCGTCCCGTCGAGGAACAGCAGATGGGCACGATCGGCGGCGCCGGTGGTGATGACCTCTCCCGCCTGGACGTCGAGGCCGACATGAAGGAGGCGTTCGACTTCGTCCGGAGGCTTGCCCGTCGGATCGCCCGCGACTGCTGAAGCGATCCCGACCCTCGGCGCATCGGCGGCCGCCGGAACACTTGCCGCCAACGGCCCGATCATGATTGCTGCACACACAAGGAGCGCATCGCGCATCTTCGTCATGAAGGGATTACGCGGACGTAGCGCCCATCATCCCCGCGGGCGGTCGTCCGCTTATCGCCGCATCCCAGGTCGTCAGGCGACGATCGTCTTGAAGCCGCCATAGGCCATGCGCTTCATGTCGAACGGAATGTCCTTGGGTGGTTCCTGCATGCGCGGGTCGGCCATTACCTTGGCGTTGACCTTGTCGCGGTGCGACCGCGACTTGTAGACGATGTAGGAGAACATGATCGTCTCGCCCGGTTTGACCTTCACCATCTTGGTAAACGGCAAGCCGATTTTCACCTTGAGGTCGTCGGCGACGCATTCGCGATAGTCGAGGGCGCCGTGCTCGCGCCAGACCCTGCCGGCCAGTCGAGCCAGCTTCGTGTAGGCAGCCAGCTTCTTCTTCGGCACGACGAGAACGAAGCCATCGACATAGGACATCGGATTCTCCTGCTATTTAACCGTATGGTTAATCCGATAGTGCAACTTCACATCGTATGTCAATCGGTGCGCAGCACGGGCAAGGCCGACAATTGCCTTGCCGCGAAGTCGAGGAAGGCATCGACCTTCGACGCACGATGGGCACGGCCCTTCGTCAACAATTGCACCGGCAACGGCGCCGTCTCGAAGGTGCGCAGCAGGCGTACGAGGCGGCCGGCCGCGAGATCGTCAGCCACCTGATAGGACAGGAACTGCGCGATCCCGCGCCCGTCGCGCACGGCACGAAGCCTCGTTTCGATGTCGTCGGTGCGGAAGCGGCCTTCCAGGCGCAGGGGCGTCCCGCGGCGATGCCTGGCAAAACTCCAGTCCATCGCGCCTTGCGACGTACCCAGAAGGGCCTCGTGCCGCGCCAGGTCCGTCGGATTTTTCGGCACGCCGCGACGCGCCAGATAGGCCGGGCTCGCCACCCATTGCCGACGCACATGCCCGACGCGCCGCGCCGTCAGGCTGGTATCGGCCAGCGCCCCGATCCGCACCGCCACGTCGATATCCTCGTCGATCAGATCGACGTTGCGGTCGTTCAGCAGCAGTTCGATCTCGATTTCCTCATGCGTGTCGAGAAAGCGAGCCGCGAGCGGCGCCACGTGTCGTCGTCCGAACTGGACCGGTGCGGAGATGCGCAGCAAGCCGCGCACCGGCGCCTCGCGCGCGCCCGCCGTCGCCGCTTCGTAACCGGCCACCACGGCCCGCGCCCGCTCGTACAGGGCGCGTCCCGCTTCCGTCGGCGCCAGACGACGCGTGGTGCGGTCGATCAGCCGCGCGCCGATCCGGTCCTCGAGTGCCGCCAGCGCACGCGTGACCGCGGGCGGCGAGCGCCGCAGCCGGCGCGCCGCCCGCACCAGACTGCCATCTTCCACGATCCGCACGAAGATCGCGAACTCGTCGAGCCGGTCCATGTCATTCTTCCAGATGATGGAATTATGACTTTAGCATTCATGCCGTTATCGCCGCAATCGAGCGGCCCTATGTTCACCTCCACAAGGAGAGCCGGCATGTTGAAGGGAAGCTGCCTCTGCGGCGCGGTCGCCTACGAGGCCGATGCCCGCGTCGAACGCATCGTGCATTGCCACTGCCACACCTGCCGCAAGACCCACGGCACGGCGTTCTCGTCGGTCACCGCCGTGCCGCGTGCCAGCTTCCGCTGGACGCACGGCGAGGACCTGCTGGGTGCGATCGAATCCTCGCCCGGCAAGTTCCGCCGCTTCTGCAGCAAGTGCGGCTCGCACCTGATGGCCGAGCGTGTGGCGCAGCCTGTCATTCTCCTGCGGCTGGGTTGCCTCGACACGGATGTTCGCGAGCGTCCGCAGGTCCACATCTGGAGATCCGATTCCGCGCCCTGGTACGACCCCAAGGTCCCGGTTCCCGAGCAGCAGGAGGGCCTGTGATGAGCGCCGATACCGACTTCCTGCCGTTCAACGCCGACGAGAAGGCGGCGCAATTGCGCGCCGGCGTTCGGACCGGCCGCACCGCGCCGATCAGGCCCTTCCTGCCGGAGCAGCACCGCGCGTTCTTCCCGCTCCTGCCCTACCTGTTCACCGCCACACCCGACGAGCAGGGCTGGCCCATGGCTTCGGTGCTGACCGGTCCGCGCGGCTTCGTCACGTCGCCCGATCCGACGACGCTGCGGATCGATGCCTTGCCCCGCAACGGGGATCCAGCCGGCCCGGGGTTTGCGGCCGGTGCGGACATAGGCCTTCTCGGTCTCGACCTCGCGACGCGGCGGCGCAATCGGGCCAATGGACAGATCGTCAGCCGTGACAGCGGGCTGAGCGTCCACATCACGCAAAGCTTCGGTAACTGCCCTCAGTACATCCAGACGCGCAGCGTCGGTGGCACGAGAACCGATGCCACGCCCCCAGCGGTGATGCTGGATGGATTGGACGAAGCCGCGCGCGATCTCATCGAGTCGGCGGACACTTTCTTTGTCGCAAGCCGCGGCCGCAGCGAACTTGCTGCCGAGGGCGGTTTCGACATGTCACATCGCGGCGGACGGCCGGGCTTCGTCGCCGTGCAGGGGGACACGCTCGTCATCCCCGACTTTCGCGGCAATGGCTTCTTCAACACGCTGGGCAACCTGCTGGGCGATCCCAGGGCCGGGCTGCTGTTCATCAATTTCAGCACCGGAGAGGCGCTGCAGTTGCAGGGCATCGTCACCATCGACTGGCAGGGGGCCGCGGGCGAGCCGGCCGGCGCCGAGCGGCTGTGGCGCGTGAAGGTCGTGCGGGCCTGGCGGACGGACGGCGCCTTCCCCTACGGATCGACTTTCGGGGAAGTTTCGCCGGCAACCCTGCTGACGGGTGTTTGGTAACGGCGCTCTTTCGTCCATAAATCCCGCAGGGTGATCATCGCGGGATCGGGCTGCCGTGCGAAGCAGAGTGAGCATCATCATACCGACGCACAATCGCGCATCGCTGCTGGGGCGCGCCCTTCTCTGCGCGCGCACGCAGACCGTCCCGGACAAGGAAATCGTGGTCGTGGACGACGGCTCGACGGACGGCACCTCCGCCCTGCTCGCTGCGGAGTTTCCCGACCTGAAAGTCGTTCGGCACGAGAGAGCGCGCGGGCCCAGTGCCGCGCGAAACGCCGGCGTCTTCGCCTCGACCGGCGACTGGATTTTCTTTCATGACGACGACGACCTGATGCATCCGGCGCATATCGCGGACCTGCTGGAAGCAACACTCGCCGCACCGCCGAACTCTCTCGTCGCGGGCCGGTCGCGCGACTTCGCGATCGTGGACGGCAGGGTCAGGCTGGGCGCCCCGGTCTGGACGGTGCCGGATCGCTCCGACACCGACACGCTGATCCAGTTCCTCGACCCGACGGCGCTGCGAACCATCACCCACACGACGATCCTGTGGCCGCGCCATCTGTTCGGGTCCGTAACGTGGGACGAGACCCTGGACTTCTACGAGGACTTCGATCTCTGCGGCCGGGCGATCCTCGCCGGTCAGCATGTGCTGGGGCGCGAGACCGGCATGTATTACGTGCGCATGCATTCGGCACCCCGCCTGACGGCGGCCGGCGACGATACGAACCAGCTGCTTTCGTCCACCCGCTACTGGCTGAAATGGGCGAGGCTGCTGCACGAACATCCACGGCATCGGGCGTGTGCGGCGGCGTTGCGCGAAGGGCTGATGGATTGCCTGATCAGGATGTCGAACCTGCCGGCAGGCAGGTCGTACATGCCGGACCTGGCAGAAGCATTCCGCCAATGGGGCGGCGGCCGCTTCTATCTCACGCCGGTCCCGCGCAATCGTGCAAAGCGGTTGATCGCGGACGCGGCCGTGAACATCGGGGGCTTCGCAGCTCTGCACATGCTGCTCGGCGTGGTCGACGCCCTCCGCCCGAAGAGCGCGCCCTACCTCAACACGCTGCTTACCCCCATCACCGAAGCCGACCGGCAAGACGCGGCCAACATCGAAGCGATCGAGGCCGCAGCCCGGCCCTAGAGCGTTTCCGGGCGAGATTGACACTGGCCTCACCCTGCGAGGCTGGCCCAGAATCAACGGAATCAATTCAAGCACCGACCTCATCCTGAGGAGCGGCCGCAGGCCGCGTCTCGAAGGATGAGCAACAGGCAAGGTGCGGGTTCCCATCCTTCGAGACGGCGCTGCGCGCCTCCTCAGGATGAGGTCGTTGGGGGCTTTTCATGGCCCGTTGTTTTTGGTTCTTTTCGAGTAAACTGGCTTCATACCCCACCTCATCCTGAGGAGCCGCGCCTGCGCGGCGTCTCGAAGGATGGGCAACAAACGCGGTGCTCGTGCCCATGCTTCGAGACGCGCTCTTGTGGAGCGCTCCTCAGCATGAGGTTGGTGTTGGTGATTCCATCGTGTTCGGAAAGACTCTAAGCCGTCGCGGAGCGAAGCCGGGCCACCATCGCTTCGAGCGCCAGCAGGTACGAATCGGTTCCAAAGCCCGCAATCATGCCGACGGCCGCCTCCGCGGTGACGGAGCCGAACCCGCGCTTCTCGATATTGGTCATGTGGATCTCGATGGCGGGCATCGAGATCGAACGCAGACAGTCGCGCAGCGCGTAACCCGCGTGGAGGAAGCCCGCGGGATTGAAAAGCAATCCGTCCGCGCCGGCGCGCTCAGCCTTGTAGATCGCCGAAACCGCCTCGCCTTCGATGTTGGTGTAGAGGATGTCGACCGACACGCCGAGTTCCCGCGCGCGCCGGCGTATCGCTGCATCGAGTTCCTTGGCCGTGGTGGTTCCGTAGAGTTCGGGCTGGCGCTTGCCCAGATACTCCATGTTCGCGCCCTGGATCAGCAACAGCTTCATCGGATGGACTCCAGGATCAACGCGGCAGCGTCGAAGTCCCCATCAGGCTTTCGTCGATCGAGCGCGCGCACTGGCGGCCTTCGCGGATGGCCCAGACGACCAGCGACTGGCCGCGGCGCATGTCGCCCGCCGCGAACAGCTTCGGCACGGAGGTCTGGTAGTCGACCACGTTGGCGGCGACGTTGCCGCGCGGATCGAGCGCCACGCCCGCCTGCTCGACGAGGCCGGGCTTGCGCGGCCCCAGGAAGCCCATGGCCAGCAGCACCAGGTCAGCCTTGAGCTCGAAGCCGCTGCCCGCCACTTCCTGCATGCCCATGCGCCCGTCGGCACCCTTAACCCACTCGACGCGGACACATTCCAGCGCCTCGATCTTGCCGTTGCGGCCGATCGCACGCTTGGTCAGCACGGCGAAGTCGCGGGCGGCGCCTTCCTCGTGGCTCGACGAGGTGCGCAGCTTGAGGGGCCAGTCCGGCCAGGTCAGCGACTTGTTCTCGCGCACCGGCGGCTGCGGCATGACTTCGAGCTGCGTCACCGACGCGGCGCCATGGCGGTTCGACGTGCCGACGCAGTCGGAGCCGGTGTCGCCGCCGCCGATCACGATGACATGCTTGCCCTTGGCGCTGAGCGTGCCGCGCGGCGCGGCGCGCGACTCGTCGTCGCCGGCATTGCGCTTGTTCTGCTGCGTCAGGAACTCCATCGCGAAATGGATGCCGTTCAACTCGCGTCCCGCGACCTCGAGATCGCGCGGCAGCTCGGCGCCGCCCGTCAACGCCACGGCGTCATAGCCTTCGAGCAGCGACTTGATCGAGAGAGTCGCGCCGACCTCGACGCCGGTGCGGAACTCGACGCCCTCGGCCTCCATCTGGCGCATGCGCCGGTCGATGAGATGCTTCTCCATCTTGAAGTCGGGGATGCCGTAGCGCAGCAGGCCACCGATGCGATCGGCCTTCTCAAACAGCGTCACCGCGTGGCCGGCGCGCGCGAGCTGCTGGGCCTG
>JAKFVZ010000067.1 GCA_021732965.1 Reyranella sp. | reverse complement strand
GACCAGATCGGGAAACTTCATCGCGTCCTGGATGAAGAAGATCGGGATGTTGTTGCCGACGAGGTCGAAATTGCCCTCCTCGGTGTAGAACTTCACCGCGAAGCCTCGCACGTCGCGTGGCGTGTCGACCGAGCCCGCACCGCCCGCAACCGTCGAGAAGCGCACTAAGACCTTCGTTATCTTCTTCGGGTCCTGCAGGAACGCGGCCTTGGTGAGCTTCGAGAGGTTCTTCAACGGCTGGAAATAGCCGTGCGCGCCGATGCCGCGGGCATGGACGATGCGCTCGGGGATACGCTCGTGATCGAAATGGGTGATCTTCTCGCGCAGGACGAAGTCCTCGAGCAGCGTCGGCCCACGCGCGCCGCTCTTCAGCGAGTTCTGGTTGTCCGAGACCGGGACCCCCTGGTTGGTCGTCAGCGTCTGGTCGACAAAGGTAGTGGTCTGGTGCGTCTCGCCGCCGGGGCGGGCTTCCGCAGGAGTCTGGGAGTTCGACGCAGTCTTGGATTTCCGCACGATCATGCCTCACGGTTCACGGCCTAAGCTGCGACCTGAACGGCGCGTGCGCTGACTCGTTCCCGCCGCCCTGTCGACTACTTGCCGATACAGAAGTCGCGGAAGATCACGTCGAGCAACTCGTCGAGCCGCACCACGCCCGTGATACGACAGATGGCCCGCAGCGCGAGGCGCAGATCCTCCGCTGCCAACGCCACCTCGGGCGCACCGAAGGCACGTTCCAGCGCGGCCTGACAGTCGATCAGCGCTTCACGATGGCGCGCACGTGTGAGCGGCGGTGCGCCGGCGCCCTCCTGCATCGCTGCCTCGGCAGACTTTTCCAGCCGGGTCAGCAACTCGGGCAGGCCGATGCCGCCCGTTGTCGACAGGGCCACGATCCCCGAGGTCTCCACGGGTGCAAGATCGGTTTTGTTCACCACGACGATGTCGCGCGATGGATTCCAGTGTCCGGTCGCGGCGACGATGGCCTGCATTTCCGCCTCCCAGTCGCCGGATGCATCGAGCACCAGCACGCGCAGGTCGGCGGCGGCGGCGCGGGCGCGGGCACGGCGCACGCCCTCCTGCTCGATGGCGTCGGTCGAATCGCGCAGGCCCGCGGTATCGGCCAGCACGACCGGCCAGCCGCCGAGATCGAGATGGACTTCGATCACGTCGCGCGTGGTGCCGGCCGTCTCCGATACGATCGCCGCCTCGCGCCGGGCGAGGAGGTTGAGCAGCGAGGACTTGCCGGCATTGGGCGGGCCGATGATCGCGATCGACAGGCCGTCGCGCAGCCGTTCACCGCGCCGGTCCTCCAGATGCGCCGCGATCTCGGCCTGCAGCCCGCCGATGGCAAGGCGCACTTCGTCGGCCAGACCCTCGGGCAGATCCTCGTCGGGGAAGTCGATGGCGGCCTCGAGATGCGCCAGCGCCCGCAGCCCCTGGGCGCGCCAGTCCTCGTAGAGCCGGTGCAGCGCGCCATCCATCTGCTGCAGCGCCTGCCGCCGCTGCGCCGACGTTTCCGCCGCCACCAGGTCGGCGATGCCCTCGGCCTCCGTCAGGTCGAGCTTGCCGTGCTCGAAGGCGCGGCGTGTGAATTCGCCGGGTTCGGCCAACCGGCAGAAGCCGAGATGGGCAATCGCATCGAGCGCGGCGCCGACCACGGCGCGGCCGCCGTGAAGATGCAGCTCGACCATCGGCTCGCCGGTCTCGGTGTCAGGCGCGGCGAACCAGACGACCAGTCCCTTGTCGATCGCCTCGCCACTCACGGGATCGAGGATCGTGCGCAACACCATGCGGCGTGGCGTCGGCAATGGCTTGCGGGTGAGCAGTTCCAGCGCGTCGCCTGCGCGCGGGCCGCTCAGCCGGATCACCGCGAGCGCGCCGGGATGGGCGCGCGTCGGCGTCGGCGTGCCCAGCGCGTAGATCGTGGCGTCGTTCACGTCCGCCGTGGTGCGGGTTGTGCCGGGCGCGCCGGCGGTGCGGCGGGCGGCGGACGGGCCATCACCTTGTCGGCGATCTTCTCGTAGACCGCTTCAGGGATCAGCCGGCGCTCGACCAGGTCGGCCTTGGTCTTGAACGGTCGTGCGCGGATGATCGCGTCGGCCCGCACCTCGCCGATCCCGTCGAGCGACATGAGATCGTCGCGGCTCGCGCTGTTGATATCGATCTGGCCGGCGGTCGCGGGCGCGGCCGGCGCCGCGGAACGCGCACCCTGGGCCAGGACCGGAGAGGCGATCGCAGCCGCGCCCGTCAGGAACGCGACCGTTGCGAGGATTGCTTTGAACGACATGACGCCAGGCATTATCGCACGAAATCGGCCCAATTCGGGATGGGACGGCGCTCGAAGGGCACCTTCCAGCGGTGACAATTCGACCGGTCGATCAACTCTGCCGGCACCATGATCTCGGCCGGCACGGACTGGCCGGCAAGATGACGAAGGACAGCCTGGGCGGCGATGGACGCGATGTTGAAGGCGCTGAAGTCGACGCTGGCCAGCATGGTCCCGCGTTCGATGCGATCGATCGCGGCCGGCAGCCCGTTGATGCCCACGACCGTCGCGGTCCGCCCGGCTTCCTCCAGGGCCTTCAGCGCCCCGAAGGCCATGACGTCGTTGGCGGTCCAGACACCGTCGATCCGGGGATGGTCGCGCAGCAGTTCGGCCATGGCCGCTCGCGCAGGCACCTCCTGCAGATAGCCGACCCGCGATCCCACCAGCTCGACGCCGGGATGGTCCGCCAGCGCCCGCTTCAGCCCTTCGGTGCGGTCCCGTGCGGTGCGGGCGCCCGGCGTACCGTCCAGCGCCACGACCTTGCCGGTCCCGCCCAGACCCTGGAACAGGGCAAGGGCGATCGTCTCGCCCACGCGGACATCGTCGGAGCCGACGAAGGTGAGCACCGGCACGTTCATGCGGTTGATGAACACGGCCACGGGAATACCGGCCGCGGTGATCCGTGCGACGTCCTCCTCCATCGCGACATCGTCGGTCGGGTTGAAGAGGACGGCGTCCGGCCGCGCGGCCAGCGCCTCGGCCACCAGAGCCTTCTGCTCGCCGACATGGTCGGGCGTCGCGGGCACATAATGCACCGTGCGGGCACCGGCTTGCGCCGCGGCCCTGTCGACGGCCAGCCGGGCCGCATCGTAGGCGGGATTCACACGGTTCTTTGTGAAAACCGCGAGGAACGGAGGCGATTGCATGGGTCTACTTTAGACCAGCGGCGCCCTGTAGTATCCGCCGGCCATGGCCCAGCCCTACGACAATATTCCCGACCGCCGTGTCATCGTCCGGCGCCGCAAGCTCGAGGAGGGCCTCGCCCGTCTGGCCGAGGACATGCCCCCCGGCGGCGAGCCACCGCGCGCGCCGGTCCTGGCCCTGCTGCGCGATGCGCTGACCGCGGGCCGCGCGGAAATCCGCCGCCGCTTCGAGGAGCCGGGCCCATTGAAGAACGACGGGCCAGCGGTACTGGCGGCCACGTCCTACCTCATGGACCAGATCATCCGGGTCCTCTACGACTTCGCCGACCAGCACGCCTATCCGGCGGCCAATCCCAGCGCCGGCGAGCGGCTGGGCCTGGTGGCGACCGGCGGCTACGGCCGCGGAGAACTGGCGCCGCTTTCCGACATCGATCTCCTGTTCCTGCGTCCCTACAAGCAGACGCCGCGCGGCGAGCAGATCGTCGAGTTCATGCTCTATCTGCTGTGGGACCTCGGCCTGAAGGTCGGCCACGCGACACGCACGGTCGACGAGAGCCTGCGCTATGCCGAGCGCGACCAGACGATCCGCACGGCATTGCTGGAAGCGCGCTATCTCTGGGGCGACCGCGCGCTGTTCGACGAGCTGCAGCGCGGCTTCGCGCAGAAATTCTATACCGGCGACGGGCGCGACTTCGTCGATGCCAAGCTCGCGGAACGCGACCAGCGCCACCAGCGCATGGGCGATTCGCGCTACGTCGTCGAGCCCAACGTCAAGGAAGGCAAGGGCGGGCTGCGCGACCTGCACCTGCTGTTCTGGATCGCCAAGTATCTCTATCGCGTCAGCGAGCCGGGTGAACTGGTGGCCAAGGGCGTGCTCACCAAGGAGGAAGCGCGGCACTTCGAGCGCGCCGAGCGCTTCCTCTCGACCGTACGCTGTCACATCCACTACCTGACGAATCGCGCAGACGATCGCCTGTCTTTCGATCTCCAGCGCGAAATCGCGGGTCGCCTCGGCTACCAGGATCGGCCGGGCAGCCGCGGCGTCGAACGCTTCACCAAGCACTACTACCTGCATGCCAAGACGGTCGGCGATCTCACGCGCATCTTCGTTGCCGCGCTCGAGGACAGCCGGCGACGCAAGCCCAAGCTGGCCGCGCTATGGCAGACCTTGCGGCCGCGCGAGCTGGAAGGTTTCCGCCTCGATGGCGAGCGTCTCGCGGTGGCAACGCCGGATGCTTTCGCCAAGGATCCGGTGGCAATCCTGCGCCTGTTCCACGTCGCGCAGGAGAACGACCTCGACATCCATCCCGCGACCCTGCGGCTGATCACGCAGAACATCCGGCTGGTCGACCGGCTGAGGAACGATCCCGAAGCCAACCGGCTCTTCATGGAGATGCTGACGTCGCGCCACGATCCGGAGACGACGCTGCGACGCCTCAACGAGGCCGGCGTGTTCGGCCGCTTCGTGCCCGACTTCGGTCGCGTCGTCGCGCAGACGCAGCACGACATGTACCACACGTACACGGTCGACGAGCATACGATCCGCGCCATCGGCATCCTCTCGAAGATCGAGTCCGGCGTCCTGAAGGAAGACCATCCGCTCTCGGCCGACGTGGTGCACAAGATCCTGTCGCGTCCCGTCCTCTATCTCGCGGTGCTGCTGCACGACATCGCCAAGGGCCGCGGCGGCGATCATTCGGTGCTGGGCGCCGACGTGGCGATGCAGCTCGGGCCGCGCCTCGGCCTGACGGCCGCCGAGACGGAAACCGTGGCCTGGCTGGTCCGCTATCACCTCGCAATGTCCGGCACCGCCTTCCAGCGCGACCTGATGGATCCCAAGACCATCGAGACCTTTGCGGCCCTCATCCAGTCACCCGAACGCCTGCGCCTGCTGCTGGTCCTGACCGTGTGCGACATCCGGGCTGTCGGCCCGAATGTCTGGAACAACTGGAAGGCCGCGCTCCTGCGCCAGCTCTACAATGCGACGGAGCAGGTTCTCTCGGGTGGTACGCTGAGCGGCGGCCGTGCCGAGCGGATCAGGCACATCCAGGGTGAGATTTCCAAACGGCTGGCGGGTTGGAGCGAAGCCGACAAGGAAGCGCATTTCGCGCGCGGCTACGCCTCCTACTGGCTGTCCTTCCCGATCGACACGCTGGCTCGCCAGGCCGAGCTGGTGCGCGGCGCCGAGCGGGCAAAGCAGCCGCTCGCCATCGAGCACCGGGTCGACGACGAACGCTCGGTGACCGAGGTCACGATCTATACGCTCGACACCCACGGCCTGTTCGCGCGCCTCGCCGGCGCCATGGCGATCAGCGGCGCCAACATCGTGGACGCCAAGATCTTCACCCTCGCCAACGGCATGGCGCTCGACACCTTCTGGATCCAGGACCTCGAAGGCAAGCCGTTCGACGGGCCGCAGCGGCTGGCGCGCCTTGCCGCCCGCGTCGAGCTTGCCTTGTCCAACCGCCTCGACATCCAGCGTGAGCTCGACAGCCAGCGCGGCTCCTGGCCAAAGCGCGACCGCGTCTTTACCGTCGAGCCGCGTGTGCTGATCGACAACAACGCGTCCGACACGTTCACCGTGATCGAGGTCAACGGGCGCGACCGGCCGGGCTTCCTGCATGTCGTCACGCGCGCCCTGACGCGCCTCAACCTGCAGATCGCCACCGCGCACGTCACCACCTACGGCGAGCGCGCGGTCGACGTTTTCTACGTCAAGGACCTGTTCGGTCTGAAGGTCGTGAATGCCGACAAGCTGAAGCAGATCTCGACCACCGTCGAAGCCGCCATCCGCGACTTCGACACCCGCTTCGACCCGATGGCGAAGGCGGCGGAGTAACGCTTCGTTTCGCTACTCACTCTCGTCATCCTGAGCGCAGCGAAGGATCTCACGTGCGCTAAAGAGTCCGCTGGTCGTTACGCAAGGTCCTTAGCTTCGCTCAGGACGACAATATCTGGCTACACAGCGGATTAACCTGCAGCCTTCCTTCGCGAACACATCCCTCGCAAAGGCTCGGGATGACGGCCGGGGGCCGTCACTCCGGCTTGAAGTTGGCTTCCTTCAGCAGCGCGGTGTTGGTCTCGACTTCCGACTTGATGAAGGCGGCAAACTCCTTCGGGCCACGCGCGGTCGGCACGATGCCGAGCGAGGTGGTCTTGTCGATGAAGGCCTTGTCCTTTGAGACTTCGGCCATGCCGGCCGCGAGCTTGTTGACCACCGCGTCGGGCGTGTCCTTGGGCGCCCAGACGCCGTACCAGGAACTCAGGTTGAAATCCTTGAGGCCGACTTCGGCGCTCGTCGGAATGTTCGGTGCGAGCGGGGTGCGCTCCTTGGACGTCACATACAGGCCCTTGGCGCGGCCCGACGTCGCGAGCGGCAGCAGCGCCGTCCACGGATCCATGAAGAACTGGACACTGCCCGCCATCAGGTCGGTATTCGCCGGCGCCGTGCCCTTGTAGAGGATCTGGTCGAGCGGAATGCCGATGCGCTTCAGCCAGGCGAGGGTCGCGATGTGGCCGGCCGAGCCGCCGGAGGAGATCGCCACGAAGAACTTCTTCGGGTCCTTGGCGACGGCCGCCATCGTGGCTGCGTAGTCGTTTCCGGGCACGTTGTTGTTGGCCAGCATCACCAGCGGCGCTTCGCCCGCCTGGGCGATGGCGCGGAAGTCGGTCTGCGGATCGTAGGGGCAGGAGGGGACCACCGTCTTGCCCAGCACGAACAGGCTGGCGTTGAACAGGACGGTGTAGCCATCCGGCTCGGCGCGGCGGACCATCTCGGACCCGATGGTGCCCGAGGCGCCGCCGACATTCTGAATGACGATCTGCTGGCCAAGCTTTTCCGACAGGAACTGCGCGGTGATGCGGCCGAGCCCGTCCGTACCGCCGCCCGGCGGGTAGGGCACGATCATCTTGAGCGGCTTGTTCGGATAATCCTGCGCGAGGGCCGGCGCGGCGAGAAGCGAGGCGCCCATGGCGCCCAGCACGGTCCTACGACGAAGATTCATGGAGATTGCCTCGGAATGAAAAGCTCAGGGGAGCACACTAACAGAAGATGCACAGGCCATGCCATGAGCCGTCTCGCAGATCGTCCGGGAGACCCGGCGCTCGGCGACCTCGCCGCAGGGCACGCCGAGGGCGCGCGACGTGTCCAGATGCTGCCGCAGAGTCGTGCTGGCGCCGGGCGCGATGGGGGAGGGTGCCCCCTCGCGGTAGCCCGACTTGAGTTCGACGATGCGCTGACGGCCGTCGCGAAGCGCCAGCACCACGTCGACCTGGAGATAGTCGATCGTCTCGCCTGACTTGTTCTGGACCACGAGGCTGGGAACGCAATTGCCGTAGACGTTGGAATCGCCGCCGCGGGTGACGTCGATGCCGTTGGCGGCGAAGGCCGCCGCCGTCGGTAGAGCCAAACTCAACGCAACGAGGACTGTCTTCATGGTCGCCTCCAGTCTGGTTCAGGTCGATTGCAGTCGCTGCTCCCGGCGCGTGGCCAGCATCTGCAGGATGGCCGCGGCGGTCTCCTCGATCGAGCGGCGCGTAACGTCGATGGTCGCCCATTTGCGCCGGGCGTAGAGACGGCGGGCCTCCTGGATCTCGCTCTGCACCGTGTCCATGTCGGTGTAGTCCGTCTCGGTATCTTGCTGCATCAACCTGAGCCGGTTGACGCGGATCTGCACCAGCCGTTCGGGATCGGTGATCAGGCCGACGATCAGCGGCCGCCGGGCCTCCTCGAGTTCGACCGGCGGCGGCACCTGCGGCACCAGCGGCACGTTGGCCGCGCGTACGCCGCGATTGGCGAGATAGACGCAGGTCGGTGTCTTCGACGTGCGCGACGGCCCGACCAGGATCACGTCGGCATCCTCGAGATCGTGCGTCGACTGGCCGTCATCGTGCGCCAGCGTGTAGTGCATGGCGTCGATCCGATCGAAATAGCCCTCGTCGAGCTGATGCTGGCGGCCCGGCCACTGTTCGCTCTTGGAATGGAAGTGGACGGCGAGAACGCTCATCGCCTGGTCGAGCACACCGACGCAGGGCAACTGCAGGCGCCGGCAATGATCGCGCACGACGTCGCGCAACTCGGGATCGACGAGCGTATAGAGGACGGGGCCGCGGTCGCGCTCGACCGCCTGCATGACTTTTTCCATCTGCGCCGGAGAGCGCACCAGTGACCAGACATGCTCCTGAACGAAGATTCCCTCGTACTGGACGAGACAGGCGCGCGCGACGCTCGACACGGTCTCGCCGGTCGAATCGGACACGAGATGGACGTGAAAATTACGGTTGGCCACGGCTCATTTTACCTCACGGCGACGCCGGGAGAAACGCGGGATTGCCGTGGGCATTGCGGGGACAGGCGGCACGGTTGGCGGGAGGGTCGGGATTCAGGACACGACTCGCCCGACCCGTCCAAATTATCGTCCCCTGCGTACAGTTTGGGACGAATGACCTGTGAGTCGGGAATCAGCACTTTTGACCGAGGGAATCGATGGATTCCGATCCACAGCCACCTGGGGAGAGATGACCAATAAGGCGCATCCCCACATGCCACAGGCTCTACTACTGCTACTACCTATTATGAATAGAGTAGAAGGAAGCATGAGGGACGAGATTTGAGCGGCGGAAAACTCCTGGAGACGCTGGCCGGAACGAGACATCCGACGCCACCGATCTGGCTGATGCGACAAGCCGGGCGCTACCTGCCGGAGTACCGTGCCGTGCGCTCGACCACGCGGTCGTTCCTGGAATTCTGCTACACGCCCGACAAGGCCGTCGAGGTGACGCTGCAGCCCATCCGACGGTTCGGGCTCGACGCGGCGATCATCTTCTCCGACATCCTGGTGGTGCCCGATGCGCTTGGCCAGAAGGTCTGGTTCGAGGAGGGCGAGGGTCCGAAGCTCGAGGCGCTGACCGATCCCTCGCAGTTCGGCCGGCTCTCACGAGCGCGCCTGCAGGAGCATCTGGCGCCCGTCTACGAGGCGATCCGCCGGACGCGCGCGGAGCTGCCGAAGGAAACGGCGCTGCTGGGCTTTGCCGGCGCTCCCTTCACGCTCGCCGGCTAC
>JAKFVZ010000064.1 GCA_021732965.1 Reyranella sp. | reverse complement strand
GGTCGTGAAGCGCGCCTCGGCGCCGCCGAACGGCGCCACCAGCGACTTGTGGCCGTGCACGTTCACCCAATGGGTGCTGACCATGCCGGCGCGCGCGCACTGCTCGCCCCAATGGCCGATGCGGCCTATATGGTGCGAGTTCTTCAGGCCGACGACGCAGACGCCGTGCTTCTTCGCCCGCTCGATGCCGATGTCCATCGCCTCCTTGGCGATGACCTGGCCGTAGCCGGCGCCGCCGTCGACCACGATCACCGCGCCGTTGTCGCGATCGATCTTTGCGTGGTGGTTGCGCTTGCAGGCGCCGTTGATCGTGTTCTGGATGTAGTGCGGCATCATGCCGACGCCATGGCTGTCGTGGCCGAACAGGTTGGCGAGGACGAGATGATCGGCGACGAGCTTCGCTTCCTCGGCGGAGCTGCCGTCGGCCCGGCAGATCGCCATCGTGAAGTCGTGCAGGCGGTCGGGCTTGATGCGGACTTCGCCAACGGAACCTTGGCCCTCGGCCATGCCTGTCTCCCTTTTCGTTTCGGGCGGCAAGGTTCCGCGTCGTCCCGGCCCTGTCAACGGCGAAGCGGCCGTGACGGGAGCGCAGCGAAATGCGCCCTGATTTCGCCCTCTCGCGGGGCCAGAAGGCCGTCGGCATGGCCCGATCCGGGCCGCCCGTGGTAGTGACCACGAAGTCCTTTCGTCGTTTCCGGGAATCGCGCACCGAATGCGATCTTTAGCCCGCCTCACATGGCTCGTGCTGCTGTTCGCCAGTGTCGCGGCCTCGGCCCAGACCCTCTCGCCGCAGCGACCGTTCGGCCAGCTCATCGAATTGTGGGGGCGGCAACTCGACCGCATCGCCGCGCGCACGGAGCAGGCCGACCTGCTGCCGGTCGAGATCGACGGGCTGCGCGAGCAGGCGACCGATGTGCGGGCCGCGGCGCTCGCCGCGGCCGCGCTGGCCCGCAGCGACCTGGCCGACACCAAGAAGCTCCTGGCACCGCTGGAACTGAAGCCCGGCACCGATGCGCCCCCCGAGACCGATGCGGTTAAGGCCGAGCGCGAACGGCTGACCGAGCAGGCCACGGTCGCGGAGAGCCGCTACAAGCAGTGCGAGGTCGTGATCGCCCGGGCCGACCAGCTTCTGGAACGCATGACCAGGCTGCGCGGTGAACTGGTGCTGCAGACCCTGCTGCGTCGCGATCCCTCGCCCCTGTCGCCCGGCGTCTGGCACAAGATCGGGCCGCAGCTCGTGGCGTCGGTGAAGGGCCTCACCACCGCCATGGCGGCCTGGAGCCGCGACGGTTTCCTGTCGCTGGGCTCCGCCAGCCCGGACCTGGTGCCCCTCGGCCTGTGGGCCGTCATCACGATCCTCCTGTGGTGGGTCGGGCGATGGCTGCGTCGCCGATTTGGACGGGGCGGCACGCATATCGACGCCCACAGCGACCAGACCATCGTGACGGCCATCGACGGACTCGGTCTCGTCCTCGTGCCAATCCTGGCGGTGTGGCTGATCGGCAAGCTGCTGCTGGCCAGCCATCCACCCGCTCCGATCGACACGCTGATCCCCGATGCCGTGCTGCGCCTCGTGCTGCTGCTGCTGGTCTTCGGCATGACCTCGGCGGGCCTGTCGCCGCAGCGCCCCGAATGGCGCGTGCTGCCCTTGACCGACGATGCCGCACACTATCTGTCGCAAGCCCTGCGCCGCCTGTTCTCGGTGAGCCTGCCTCTGGAATTCATCTACCTGGCGCTGACGCGCGGCGACGGGCGCGACGCCGTGGCCGCGGTCGGCGCCGTCGTGCTGACCAGCGTCGTGGCTGTCCTCAGCCTGCCTGCCCTCTCCAACCGGGCCTGGCGGGCGGCCCGTCCCGAAGGCTCGGAGTTGCCGCCGATGATCGGCGGCACCTGGTGGACGGTGGCGCGGCTCGCGCTCGTGGTCGCGGTCTTCTCGTCGATCGTCTTCTCGCTCATCGGCTACGCGACCCTAGGCTCGCACCTCCATTCGGCGATCTCGACGACCTGCCTGCTGATCGGCATCGCCCTGCTGCTGCACCGGCTCGTCGCCGACCTGCTGGAAGCGGCGGCGGCCCCCAACTCGCCGTCGGGCAAATGGGTTCGTCGCAGCCTCGGGCTGGCGCCCGACACCACCCTGCGCGGCCAGTATCTCGTGCTGCTGGTGTTCGACGCGGCCCTGATCCTGCTGCTGTCGATCGCCATTCCCGCGACCTGGAACGTCGACACCGACGCGATCATGGACGGGTTCGGCCAGCTCCTGCGCGGCGTCAAGGTGGGCGGCGTCACGATCTCGCTGGGCAACGTGGGCATGGCGATCGTGGCGTTCTTCGTGTGCATGCTGCTGGCGCGGCTGGTGCGCAGCATCGTGCGCGATCGCGTGCTGCCGACGGTCGATGCGCCGATACCGTTGCGCCAGTCGATCGATGCCGGCCTCAACTATGCCGGCGTGATGATCGCCATCCTGGTGGGCATCGGCGCGCTCGGCGTCGACTTCACCAACCTGGCCATCGTGCTGGGTGCGCTGTCGGTCGGTATCGGCCTCGGCCTCCAGAACATCGCCAACAACGTCATCTCAGGCGTGATCCTCCTGGTCGAGCGGCCGATCAAGGCGGGCGACTGGGTGACCGTGAACGGCCACGAAGGCTTCGTGCGCCGCATCAACATCCGGGCGACCGAGATCGAGACCTTCCAGCGCACCCACGTCATCGTGCCCAACAGCCTGTTCCTGCAGAACCCGGTCGTGAACCGCACCTATTCCGACACGTCGAGCCGCATCGAGATCAAGCTTACAGTGCCCATCGGAACGGACGTGAATGCGATGGAATCGATCCTGCGCGAAGCCGCGCTGGGCCACGCCCGCGTGCTGCGGGTGCCGGCGCCGATCGTGCGCTTCGTGAAGGTCGCCTCCAGCGGTCTCGACTTCGAGCTGTTCGTGTTCGTGGCCCGCCTCGAGGACCGCCTGATCGTCACCAACGATCTCAACCGCGCGCTCCTGCAGAAGCTGATCGACAACAAGATCATCGATCCCAGCCCCGTCCCGGAGTTCAAGGTGCGCGGCCTCGACAAGTTGAACTTCTCGCTGCACGCCGATCCGTCGCCGGAGACGAAGGAAAATCACCCCGAAAGGCCGGGCGATGCCGCCGCGGCGCCGTAGGGACGAGGCCCCGCCCCGGCGCTGGCCGCTCTATGCGCTCTTCGGCGTCGCCGTGCTGGCTGGCGTGGCGATGTGGGCCTATGCGCCTTCCCTGCGACCCGAGACGCTGATCGCCCGTTACACGAACGACCGCTCCCGCTTCGTCGATGTCGGCGGCGTGAGCGCCCATGTCCGCGAGCAGGGCAATCCCGACGGCGTGCCCATCCTGCTGATCCACGGCTCGAACGGCTCGCTGCACATGTGGGAGGGCTGGGCGCGCGAACTCGGCAAGGAAGCGCGCGTCATCTCCGTCGATCTGCCGGGACACGGCCTGACCGGCGCCTGGCCGCGCGACGAATATACGGTCGAGGCCTATGCCGACTTCATCGAGGTGCTGATCGACACGCTGCGCCTGGAAAAGGTCGTCGTGGCCGGCCATTCGCTGGGCGGGGCCGTCGCCTGGACCTTCGCAGCGACCCGGCCCGATCGCGTCATCCAGCTTATCCTGGTCGACGCCGCGGGCTATCCGCGCAAGGGCGGCGAGGCGCCGCTGCCCACGCGCCTCGCGCGCACGCCGGTCGTCGGCGACATCGGCATCTACTTCAAGCCGGAAGGAATCGTCCGGCGGTCGCTCAGCGAGGTCTATGCCGATCCCGCGATGGTGACGCCCGAGCGCATCCGGCGCTATTCGGAGCTGCAGCGCTTTCCCGGCAATCGCGAAGCGACCCTGCAGCGCGCCCGCACGCAGGAGCCGCTCGATCCCACGCCGCTCAGGCGCATCGACGTGCCGACCCTGATCATCTGGGGCGCCAAGGATCGCTGGGTGCCGGTCGCCGACGCCTTCCGCTTCCAGGAGGACATCAAGGGCGCCAAGCTCGAGATCTTCGAGAACCTCGGCCACAACCCGATGGAGGAGGCGCCGCGCGCCACCGCGGCCGTCGTCGCGGCCTTCATCGCCAACGCCCCCCTGCCGCCGCAAACTTCCGCACCGTCGGAGCCGGAGAACGACCCCGCCAACGACAGCGTCGTCCAGCCGTCGGTGGTGCCGGAGAAGGAGTGATCATTGGAGCGCGCCACTCGAGTGGCGCGCTCCAATGACGACTAGCTCTTCAACAGTGCCATGACCTGCGCGAAGGCGCGGTCGGCGATTTCCTCGACCTCGGCCTTGGTGCGGTTCTGGATGGGATGCGGGACGTAGACGACAGCCGGCTCGAAGCCGAGCGCATCGCTTTGCGCGGTGACGCCGTCCACGAATTCGGTGGTCACGATGTTGACGCCGGGGAGCCCGCGTCCGTCGAGATTATGAAGGTCGTGCAGACTGCACGATGTGCAGGAGCCTCAATCGCTTAAGGCGATCACCGCGAGCTGCGCCTCGGCGGCGATGGTCTGCATCACCGCAGCCGGCGCCACCTTGGTGTTGGTGGGCTTGCGGTAGCGCTTCGTCGCCACGCCGGCCGACTTGAAGTGGCCTTCGAGCCGGTCGAGGAATTCCGCGCCGCGCGACTTGCCGATATCCATCAGCGCGACGACCTTGCCGTCGAGCGACGGCGGCGGGGCGAGGCGGGCGCGGCGGGTCGGTGAGGTCTCGGCGGTCGGATCGCGCAGCTTGCTCGAATAATTCATGGCAAATTCCTTCAGCGAATCTCGTGGGTGACGGCCTGGCATTCCTCGCGCACGCGCTGACCGGGCCAGCCGCCGATGATGGCGGAGAATAGACCGGCGGGACCACCGGCGCGAACGATCAGCAACCCGTCGGCCTGGAACTTGTCGACGATCTTGTCGGCCATCGACGCCGGCAGTCCCTCCGGCACGTTCTGCGCGCCGTGGATGAGGTCGCGGCCCGGCCGCTTCAGCGCCTGGTAGAGTTCTTCCTCGATGCGCCGACGATTCCAGCCGCCATCCTTGAAGATCTTGTAGTGTTCGGGCGAGAGCACGAGCACCGCATTCCCCGAGTCGCAGAGCTTGGGATGACCGACGCCGAACAGGCCCATCGCCAGCGAGCGGGTGAGCTCCTCCGGGGTGCGCGACTTCTGGTCGATGAAGCCGTGGACGCCCTCGGCATGGAACAGCGTGACCGCGCTCTTGCCCGCCGCGATGCCGCGGCGTTGCGCCAGCGGCTCCCAGTCGGGATCGGATTCGTCCTCGGCGAAGCAGAACGTGTACTTGCCGGGATTTCCCAAGGTGGCGCGGTCCATGCCGCCGGGCAGGCCGCCGCCGACATTGCGCACGATGAGCTGCAGCGCGCGGCCGATCGTGGCGTTGGCGCGGTTGCCCTGGCCCAGCGCATTGACGCCGGCGTTCATCCCGACCGCCTTCGCCGCCGGCCCGTTGATGATGACGAGCGGCCCGGAGAAGTGCGTCGTGCAAAGCAGTCCGTGCAGCACGAACAGCGGGTCGAGCGCGGCTTCCAGCACGCCCAGCACCACCGGCAGGTATTCCGGCTTGCAGCCCGCCATCACCGCGTTGATCGCCACCTTCTCGACCGTGCAGGGCGCGAGGTTCGGCGGCACGAGGCCCACGACCTCAGCGGGCTTGCGGTCGGTGCCGCCCAGCATGCGCAGGATGCGCTCGTCGGTTGGCGGCACCACCGGCAGGCCATCGCTCCAGCCGCGCTCGTAGCAGGCCTCGATCGGATCGTCCCATTCACCGACCGGGATCTCGCGCGACGCGAGGCCGGGATCGCCGTAGCGCGCGATCAGCGCTTCCTGAACGCCCGGCTCGACGCTGCGCGAGCCGCAGCCGGGCTGCCAAGCCGGCAGGCCCTCGCCCTCGGCCGCCGCGCCGGCGAGGCGGGTCCACTCGGCGCGGTCCCAGCCCACGGTGCGCCCGACCTCGCGGCCGCCTTCGTAGCGGATCAGCGTCGGCACGGCCTCGACCTTGAGATGGAACGAGCGTTCGAGCTGCTGGTCGTCGAGCACGCGGCTGACGCCCGAGGGAAACGCCGGATCGTCCTGGGTGATGACGGTGAGCGCGCCGGCCTTGTCGAGACTCCGCATTACCGGCTCGACCAGCACGCAGGTATGGCATTCGTGCTTGGCGACGATCACCAGCCCGTCCGCGGGCAGCATCTCAATCATTCAGCAGAGCCTCCACCTGGGCATCGATGAACGCGGCATCCTCTGGGTTGTCGCGCGGATTGCCGGCGCGATGACCCCAGACCGACGGGATCTCCACCAGCTTTCCATATTTGAGGTACGGCAACTCTTCCCTGTTGTCGTCCGTCTGGAAATAGAGATCGGTCGCCGACGGCATCAGCAGCACCTTGGCCTTGATGCCGGCCAGCGCCATCTGCAGGTCGCCACGATAGAGATCGTTGGCGGAGATGTCGCCGTGCTGCCAGGTGAAAAGCTGCGCCAGCAGATCGTTCATATCGCGACGCAGAAAATTCGCCTCCCAGGATCGCACGAGGAAATCCTCGAGACTGTCGAAGCCCAGGCCGCGCCACATCTCGCGGCGATAGAAGGTCTGGCTCAACGCCCAGCCGGCATAGATGCGACCCATGGCGCGCAGTCCCTGCTGCGGCGTCGCGGCGGCCTGCAAGGTCGTGCGGATGCCTTCGAGGAAGACGAAGTTGTGCGGCGCGGTCTTCGCCGAGCCGCAATTGACCACGATGCGCTCGACCGCCTCGCCGAACAGCGCGCCCCAGTGATAGGCCTGCTGCGCGCCCATCGACCAGCCATAGACCAGCTTCAGCCGGTCGATGCCGAACAGCTCGACCAGCATCTGCCGCTGCAGCATGACGTTGTCGAAAGTCGTGACCTCGGGGAAGGCCGGCGTGTTCGACGGCGAGGAAGACAGGCCGTTGGTCATCATGTTGGGGATGACGATGAAGTAGCGGCTGGGATCGAGGCAGCGCCGCACGTCGACCAGCCATTCGATGTCGGTGTGATGGGCCCCGTAGCTGGTCGGATAAAGGATGACGTTGTCGCGCCGGGGCGAGAGCGTACCGTAGGTCTTCCAGACGATGTTGGCCTGCTTCAGCGTGCCGCCGCGCTGCAGCCGGACATGATCCGCCGACCAGACGCCCTCGCTTGTCCGCATGTCGCGCCTCCCGTTCAGCCGAAGCTGCGAATGATCTCGCCGTGCACCTGGGTGTAGCTCTTCGCGACGTATTTCAGGTGCGGCCGCAGATGCCGATGCGCCTCGGGCAGGTGATGGAACGGAATGTTCGGCAGCAGATGATGCTCGGCGTGGTAGGGCAGGTTCCACATCAGGAACCGCACGACGGGATTGGACAGCGTCGTGCGCGTGTTGGCGAAGCCGTCGTCGCTGTTGGGGCAGAGCGTGTGCTCGGTCAGGAGATAGAGACGCAGCAAGGGCAGGCCGACCAGCAGCGGGATGAACCAGACCCACAGCACCACATCGGTCTTCAGCAGGATCGAGCCCACGATCAGCACGCCATAGAAGGCGAGCAGCCAGCGGCCCCAGCGCCGCACCTCGGGCCAGGCCGCCTCGTGGATGTAGGTCGCGGCGCCTCTATAGCCGAACGGGAACAGGAAAATGTCGCGCACGCGGATCATCAGGAACGGGATCGAGCTGACGCGATAGAGATAGCTGCCCCAGCCGGTGGGCGTGACCGCTGTGATCAACTCGGGGTCGCGGTCGGGATCCTGGGTGTAGCGGTGATGGGCGTAGTGATAGTGCCGGTAGAAGGCCGCGTTGTTCAGGATCGCCGCGCCCGAGAAGAAGGCCAGCACGTCGGCCATCCAGCGCGTCTTGAACGATCCATAGTGCACGGACTCGTGCAGCGCGCCGAACAGCGCGTTGATGAAGATGCCCTGCAGCAACAGCGCCGGCAGCACCCACCAGGTGCCGCGCGTGGCGAGCACCAGCCAGCCGCCGAGAACGAGCAGCGCGAGATGCGCGCCCGTCTGGATCAGGCCCTTGGTATCGTCGCGCGCATAGAGGCGCTTCAGCACCTCCGCCGGCACCACCCGCATCTGGCGGGCGCGCTGTCCGGTTACTGTATAGGTGCCCATAGACCTTCCTTGTACGCGTGTTCGGTGGCGGCCTCGCGCTTCTTCTTCTCTTCCTCGCTGAGGCCGATCTGGTCGCCGACCATGCGCGAGATCGAGGGGAAGGTGCCCTTGGGCTGAACGTAGTCCGGCGACCACAGGCGCGAGCGCAGCAGCGCCTTGGCGCAGTGCAGGTAGGCCTGGCGCACCGTGATCACGATGGCGCATTTCGGCGCTTTGCCCTGCACCGCCATCGACTCGAGCAGCGCGGGATCGACCGAGAGGCGCGCGGTGCCGGCGACGCGCACCGTCTCGTTGACGCCCGGCAGCAGGAAGATCAGCGCGACTTCGGGATTCTCCAGAAGATTGCGCAACGTATCGAGCCGGTTGTTGCCCGGGCGATCGGCCAGCGCGATCGTCTTCTCATCGAGCACCTTGAACGAGCCCGGCGGATCGCCGCGCGGGGTCACGTCCTGCTTGCCCGACGCATCGGCCGTCGAGATCAGGCAGATCGGCGACAGGGCGATGAAGCGGCCCATGTGCTCGTCGATGCGGCCGATGTCCTTGATGGCGGCGGTCGCGCTGACCGGCGCGTAGGACGCAACGAGGGCGGCCGCGCCCTCGGCGTCGAGCAGCGCCGGTTGCGTCGCACCAGCGGAAAAAGGCAGCGAATCGGGCATTTATGAGACCTCCGGAATCTGCAGGGCAGGGTAGCAGCCACCCCCCTGCGAGGAAACCATTGGCTGCGGGGAGTCGTTGGACCCGCATACACACAGCAAGAGGAGGACCAGATGAGCGACTATGATCCCAACCTGGGCCCGGCCCGTCCTGGCTACGACGCCAGGGATCCCTACCGCGCGCCGGACGACGGGCGCCCCGGCTACGTGCTTCTCGCCGTCCTGGCGGGCGTCGCCCTGGTGGGTGGCTTCCTGTACTTCGGCAATCCGCAGAATGCGGCCGGCCCCGAACAGGCCCAGGCGCCGGCTCCGATCGAGCGGACGGTGAGGGATGCGCCGATGACGCCGGGTGCCACGAACCCGGACCGACCGGCCTCGATCCCCATTCCGGCCGACCCGGCGAACCCGGCTCCGGTCACGCCGCAGGAGTAGCGCCATGACCGACTACGATCCGAGGCTCGACAAGCCCGTCTACGACGATG
>JAKFVZ010000666.1 GCA_021732965.1 Reyranella sp. | reverse complement strand
CGATCTCGACTTCGCGGCCCTGCGGTCGATGCAAGCCGCGCCGCCCGAGCGCCTGACGCCGGCCCATCCTGGAGGCAAGAAATGAGCGCCAACCTTCCGGCCCGCTTCGAGAGCGTCGAAGCCGTCTAGGACTTCATGACCGCCCCGTCGGCCGAGCTGGTGGCCGACCTTGCGGCGACCCCGGGCGACATTCTGGTGCTCGGTGTCGGTGGCAAGATGGGCCCGACGCTGGCGCGCATGGCCAAGCGCGCTGCACCGACCAAGAGGATCATGGGTGTCGCGCGTTTCAGCGAACCCGGTGTGAAGGAGGCGCTGGAGAAGGCAGGCGTCGAGCCGATCGCGGCCGACCTGCTGGACCGTGCGGCGCTGGAGAGCCTGCCGAAGGCCGCCAACGTCGTATTCATGGCCGGACGCAAGTTCGGCGCGACGGGCGACGTGCCGCTCACCTGGGCGATGAACGTGCAGGTCCCGGCGATGGTCGCCGAGGTCTTCAAGGAATCGCGCATCGTCGCCTTCTCGACAGGCTGCGTTTATCCGTTCGTGCCGGTCGACAGCGGCGGCGCAACGGAGGAGATGGCGCCCGTCCCGCCGTCCGGCGACTACGCCAACTCCTGCGCCGGGCGGGAGCGCATGTTCGAGTATTTCTCGGCGCGGCACGGCACGCCGGGACGGCTGTTCCGCCTGAACTACGCGATCGACATGCGCTACGGCGTCCTGCACGACGTCGGTCGCAAGGTGCGCGACGGCGAGCCGATCGACCTGTCGATGGGCCATGTGAACGTCATCTGGCAGGGCGATGCCAACTCCGTCGCGTTGCGCTGCCTCGCACGCGCCACGACACCCACCACGCCGATCAATGTCACCGGGCTGGAGACGATCGAGATCCGGAAACTGGCCGCCGAGTTCGGCAAGCTCCTAGGCAAGATGCCGACGCTCACTGGCAGGGAAGCGCCGACCGGCTGGCTGAACAACGCCAGGAAAATGGAAAAGGAGTTCGGGCCGCCCAGCGTGCCGCTCTCGAAGATGATCGAGTGGACCGCCGACTGGCTGCAGCGCGACATGGTCACGCTGAACAAGCCCACGCACTACGAGGTGCGCGATGGCAAGTACTGAACCGCTCGACGTCCGGCCGATCGATCCGGAGCAGAGCGACGCAGTCTGGCCGTTGTCGATCGAGGCGGGCTGGAACCAGAACGTCGCGGACTGGCGCTTCATGCTGGGTGCCGGCCGCGGCTTCGGCTGTACCGCGCCGGATGGGACTTGGCAGGCCAGCTCGCTGATTCTCCCGCTCGGCCAGAAGCTTGCCTGGATCAGCATGGTCCTGGTGACGAAAGATCGACGGCGTGGCGGAGTCGGCACCGGCCTGCTGAAGCGCTGCATCGAGGAAGTGCGTTCAGCCGATGCCGTCGCGGGCCTCGATGCGACCGAGCAGGGGCGGCCGATCTATCTGCCGCTGGGATTTCGCGACCTGTACAAGATCGCCCGCTGGCATTTCGACGGTACGAAAGGCGGAGCCGTTGCGCCGCCGGCCGGCGTCACGGTCCGGCCGATCACGCCGGCCGACCTGCCGCGGCTTGCCATCTACGACCGGCCGCTGACCGGCATGGAGCGGCCGTCGATCCTCATGCACCTGGCGCTGCGCCAGCCCGGCCGCGCCTGGCTGGCCGAAGATGTGGGCGGCAAGATCGTGGGCTTCGTACTGGGCCGTGAAGGCCGGGTGGCAACATCGCTTGGCCCGGTGGTCGCCGACCGTGAGGCGATCGCCCTCGCGCTGATCTCGCAAGCCGCGGCCGCCGCGCCGGGACCGTTCATCATCGACGTGCCGGAGGCACACGAGGCGGTGCGTGCCTGGCTGCAGGAGCAGGGCGCGACCTCGCCACGTGGCTACATGCGCATGACCCTGGGCACGTCCAAGGGGCTGGACGATCCCTCGCATGTCTTTGCCCTCGCCGGCCCAGAACTGGGCTAGGATACCAGCATGAGCACCTACAAGGCCCTTCACTGGCGCGATCTTCCGGCGCCGGTCCTGTCCCTGCTGCGGCAGGGCACCGTCATCCCCGCGCATCCGCTTGCGCTCGATACCGAACGGAACTTCGACGAGCAGTCCCAGCGCGCGCTGAGCCGCTACTATCTCGATGCCGGCTCGGGCGGTCTCGCCGTCGGGGTCCACTCCACGCAGTTCGCCATCCGCGAGGTCGGGCTCTACCGCCCGGTTCTCGAACTCGCCATCGGAGCGGCACGCGACTGGACGGACCGGCCGCTGGTCATGATCGCGGGCGCGGTCGGCAAGACCGCGCAGGCGGTCGAGGAAGCGCGCACCGCGCGGTCGCTCGGCTATCATGCGGTCTTGCTGTCGCTGGCCGCGCTGAAGGGCGCCAGCGAGGACGAGCTGATCGAGCATTGCTCTACGGTGGCGAAGGAGATGCCGCTGATCGGCTTCTACCTGCAGACGGCGGTGGGCGGGATCAAGCTGTCGCGCGAATTCTGGACGCGCTTTGCGGCCATCGACAATGTCGTGGCGATCAAGGTGGCGCCCTTCAACCGATACCGCACGCTCGATGTCTGCTTCGGCATCGCCGCCGCGCACGCCGAGGACCGCATCACGCTCTATACCGGCAACGACGATCACATCGTGGCTGATCTCGTGACGCCGATGGTCGTGCGAACCGGCAATCGCGAGGTGACCCTGCGGTTCCAGGGCGGACTGCTCGGCCACTGGAGCGTCTGGACGCGCGGCGCGGTGAACATGCTGGAACGGCTCAAGCTCTCGGTCTCGAACGGCGCAATCCCGCCTGAAGTGTTGGCGCTGGATTCGTTCGTGACCGACTGCAACAGCGTCGTGTTCGACGTCGACCATGATTTCGCGGGCTGCATTCCGGGCTGTCACGAGATCCTGCGGCGACAGGGGCTGCTCAAATCGGTCGAGTGTCTCGACCCGCACGAGAAGCTGAGCCCCGGCCAGAGCGAGGGCATCGACCGGCTCTATGCGACCTATCCCGAGTTGCACGACGACGCCTTCGTGGCGGCCAATCTCGAGCGCTGGCGGAACTGAACCTTTGGAAGACCTGTTCGAGACGCATGATGCGCTGGCCGTCGCCGAACTGATCCGCGGGCGCAAGATCGGCGCGCGCGAAGTCATCGACGCGAGCCTGAAGCGGTTGCGCGCAGTCAATGGCACGCTGAATGCCATCACGGATTTCTACGAGGGTGGCCTGCTGGAAAAGTCCGTCGCGGCGGCGGGTGAGGGACCGTTCCACGGTATTCCCTTCGTCGTGAAGCAGCTCATGGCCGACTGCGCCGGCACGCCGACCACGGTCGGTTCGCGCTTCTTCGCCAAGGAGCCGGTCGCGGCACACGACAGCGCTGCCGTCGCACGCATGCGTCGCGCCGGTCTGGTGATCGTGGGCCGCAGCAACACAAGCGAGTTCGGGCTCGCGCCGACGACCGAGCCCGCGTTCGGCGGCGCGACAGTCAATCCATGGCGTGCCGACCTGTCGCCGGGCGGCTCTTCCGGCGGCTCGGCGGCCGTCGTGGCCGCGCGGGCACTGCCCATGGCGCATGCGACCGACGGCGGGGGCTCGATCCGCATTCCGGCCTCCCTGTGCGGTCTGTTCGGTCTGAAGCCCTCACGCGGCCGCATCAGTCTGGCGCCGATCGGCGAGACGCTGGCCGGGGCGGGTGCGCAGCTCTGCGTATCGATCTCGGTCCGTGACAGTGCGGCGTTGCTCGACGCGCTGGCCGGCGGCGAGCCGGGCGATCCCTACCGTGCGCCCGACGCGGAGGGCACGTTCCTCGACGCCTCCCGGCGGGCGCCCGGCAAGCTCCGCGTCGCCTTCCTGCGCAAGCCCGTGGGCTGGGAGGCGATGGACCCGGTGTTGATTGCCGCCGTCGAACGCACCGCGAAGCGGCTGGAAGCACTGGGACATCATGTCGAGGAGGCCGCGCCGGACTACGACGCCGAAGCGACGGGCAAAGCCTTCGGCACGGTGATGTGCGCCAATACCTTCACCAACATCCAGGTCCGCGCCAACGGCCGCGTGCCGGGGCCGGACGATCTCGAGCCGGTGACGAGGCTCTATGCGGAGCAAGGCGGCAGGATCGCCGCACACGAATACATCCGTGCCGTGCAGACCTTCCATCGTGCGGGGCGCCAGCTCGGCGCCTTCTTCGAGAGGTTCGATATTCTTCTTTCGCCGACCATCGCCCGCACGTCGCTGCCGCTCGGCATGGTGCGGATGGACGGCACGTTGGAGAAGTACGAGCAGGGGCTGGCGCCAATGGTGGCGTTCACCGCCGTGTGCAACGCCACCGGAGTTCCGGCAATGTCGGTGCCGCTCGAATGGACCGAGGACGGTCTGCCCATCGGCATGCATTTCGTCGCTCGATATGGCGCCGAAGCGACCCTGTTCTCACTGGCTGCAGAGCTCGAACGGGCACATCCGTGGCGGGATCGGCGGCCTTCCGGAGGGAAGTGATATGACGGGCAATTTCTGGCGCATGGTGGTCGCGGGTTTCATCGCCGGCGCATTGAGCGTGCTGGTGTTCCATCAGCTCGGCTTTCACTTCGCCGCGGAACTCGGCTTCGGCCGCTCCAACCTTTACAGCACGCGGCCGGTGCCGCCGTGGGGTGTGCCCACGATCGTCTCGCAGGCGTTCTGGGGTGGGCTGTGGGGCGTCCTCGGCGCCTTCGTCGTCACGCGCCTGCCGGGCGTCTTGAATGGCGCGCTGGGCTGGATCCTGTTCGCGGCGGTGCTGGTGCTGGCGGTGAACTGGTTCGTCGTGTTGCCGCTCAAGGGCGCTCCCGTGGGCGGCGGCTGGCGCCTGCCAGGCGTCGTCACGGTGCCGATCGTCTATGCGCTCTGGGGCTTCGGCATGTGGCTGTTCTATTCGCTCGCGCGCAAAGTGATGAAGTAGGGTTGGAGATACGGCAATGAAGATCGTCGACGCGCAGGTCCATATCTGGGGGCCGAACACGCCGGAGCGTCCGTGGCCGGCGCGCGCCGAACCGCACCGGGAGCCGCTGGGCAAGGACGAGCTGCTGGGCGAGATGGACAAGGCCGGCGTCGACGGCGTGATCATTGTTCCGCCGTCGTGGGAAGGCGACCGCAACGACCTCGCCAACGAGGCGGCGCGGGCGCATCCGACCCGGTTCGCGACCATGGGACGCTTCGATCCAGAGGCACCGGGCGCGACCGGCCAGCTCGCGGACTGGAAGAAGCAGCCGGGCATGCTGGGCGTGCGCTTCACCTTCCACACCGAGGTGCTGCGTCAGCCGCTGCTCGACGGCCGCTTCGACTGGGTGTGGGGTGAGCTTGAGAAGCACGGCATCCCGGCGATGGTGCTGTTCCACCACGAATACATGCATCTCGCCGACAAGGTCGCGGAGCGCTATCCCGGCCTGCGACTGGTGCTCGACCATCTCGGGCTGAAGAGCGGCAAGGGCGTCACCGAGGCCACCAACTTCGCGACGCTGGACAACGTGCTGGCGCTCGCCAGGCGGCCCAACGTGGCGGCCAAAGTCTCTGCCATGCCGTGCTATGCCGACGACAAGACCTATCCCTTCAAGTCGGTGCATACGCACATCCGGCGCGTGTTCGACGCCTTCGGGCCGAAGCGCACCTTCTGGGGCACCGACCTGTCGCGACTCCCTGCCAGCTATCGCCAGGGCGTGACCATGTTCACGGAAGAGATGCCCTGGCTGAAGGGCGACGACCTGGAGGGCGTGATGGGCCGCGGCATCTGCGAATGGCTGGACTGGAAGCTCTAACCTGACACCCCGGCTTTAATTGTCATCCTGAGCGCAGCGAAGGATCTAACGCTCGCGACAGAGTGCTTTGGTCGCTCGGCCAGGTCCTTCGCTTCGCTCAGGACGACGGAGATTAAAGCTTGCGCAGCACCGTCTGCGAGCCGCCGCCCCAGATCGGGAGATAGGCCATCTTGTAGCCGGCGCCGCCGGTCACGATCGGATGGATCGCCTCGGGCGAGGCGGCGACGTCGCCGCCCTTTTCGAACAGATAGTGCTGGATGCGTTTCAGGTCCCAGCCGTCGTGGCGGGCGATCTTCTCCGCGAGTTCCAGCGGGAGCAGGACGACCTGCTCGCCACGATCCTTCTTGCGGCTCTGGCCCGACATCACGATCTCGGCGCGCATGCCGGCGACGATCGGGTCGAGGATCGCTTCGGGCGTGGCGCCTTCGCCGTCGCCCGGCAGCACCTCGGCCGTGCCGGAGATACCCATCACCGTGATTGCGCTGGCATCCCGGCCGAGTCCGTGGCGCTCGGTGAAGGACGGGAAGGGGCCTTCGTCGCGCTCGGCGAAGCACAGGGTAAACTTGGCCGGCTGGCCCATCGTGGCCATGTCGCCCGTGTCCGAGCGGGCGCCGCCGATGTTGCGCAAGGACAACTGCAGCGCGCGGCCGATGCAGGCATTGGCGCGTGTACCGGGGCCGATGGCGTTGGTCAGAGCATTGACGCCGAGCGTGCGGGCGATCGGGCCGTGGACGCAGAGCGCCACCGCGGCGCTGCCGGTGGTCGTGGCGATACCGAGAAGGTTGAAGTCCGGTTCGAGGATCGCGGTCGCGGCCGCCAGCACGACCGGCAACTCGACCGGAACGCAGCCCGCGATCACGCATTGATAGGCGACGCTGTCCGGCGTGATGTCGCCGAACATCGGCGGCATCATGCCCAGCGATTCCGAACGGCCGCCGATGCCGGCGACCATGGCCTCAAGACGCCGCCGGGTTGGCGGCACCAGGGGGAGGCCGTCGGAAAGTTCGGCCTCCGTCAGGATGCGTTGTGCGTCTTCCCAGTTCGTCCCGTCGGAGACGACGGGCCAGCCGCACCAGTCGTCCATCAGGCGATGCGCGTGCAGGCGACGGTGGTGCCGCCGAACGACGGGATGAAGGCCGAATGCTTGCCCGGGCCGCCCGCCACGGTGATGTGGATGTCCTTCGGGTCGCGGCCGATGCTCAGCCAGTCGCCGTCCGGCTTGTGCCCGGTAGTTTCGTACGTCACGAGGTTTTCCTTCGAGACGCGCGAGAGATGGACGCGCGAACGCTTCCACAGCTCCTCGCGGATGCTGTCGATCGTGAAGCCGTCCCGCTTGAGCGTCGCGGCGTGCTCCGGTCCGATGATGACGAACATCGGGCCCTTGCCGTAGATCGTGTTGGCGCCCGGGTTGGACATGCCGCCGGCGAACGTGGTCAGAAGGCCGTCGCCTGTGGTCGAGCCGTGGTCGTTGAGGTTATGCGGGCCTTCGCCCGACATCACCGTCACGACCGAGTCCGTGGGCGCGAAGCCGCGCTGCACGTGATAGGGCGTCCAGGGATTCTCTTCCTCGTTCTCGCCGAAGCAGAAGGTGAACTTGGCGGGATTGCCCTGGGTCGAGCGGTCCATCTCGCCCGGTTTGGCGCCGGCGATGTTCAGCAGCATCAGGCCGAGCGCGCGGCCGATCGTGGCGTTGGCCTGGCGGCCCTGGCCGAAGCAGTTGGTGCCGCAGTTGATGTTGAGTTCGTGCCGGATCGGGCCGCTCACCATGACCATCGGCGCGCAGGAGTGCGTCGTGGCCAGTGTGCCATGCAGATTGTACTCCGGGTCGAGCACGCCGCGCAGGGCGGCGGTCACGACCGGGAAGTATTCCGGCTTGCAGCCCGCCATCACGGCGTTGGCGGCGAGAGCCTGCACCGTCGGGACGATCTGGCGCGGCGGCACCGGCGCGTAGGGCCGGTTGTCGCCACGAACCGTCTCGACGAACTTCGCGACCTTGGCCTCGGTGGGGACGAAGAGCGGCATGCCGTCGCTCCAGCCCTGTTCCGTGGCGTACTCGTTGAAGGCTTCGACATCCATCTCTCCGATGTCGATCACTTCCTGTTCGGCGATGTCCTTCATTTCGTCGTCGCCTCAGTCAGTCCCTTGGTCGCTGCTTCGATGCGCTCCCGCAACTCTTCGGCGTTCAGGCCGCCGACGGGATGCTTCACCACGATCAGTCGCGCTTCGACCTTGCGGGCTTTCGCCTGGGCAAGGACCAGCGGCTTGAATGTCTCAGTGGCGATCACGAAAGAGGTGACGCCGAGCTTCTCGAGTTCGAGGCTGTCGTGGAAACTCCACGATGAACAGCTTCCTCAATCCCCTAAGGCTAGCAGGGCACCCTTGTAGTTCTTCGCGACCTTTTCGATCAGTTCCTTGGGCGCGGGCTGGCTGGCGCTGTTCTTGGCATGGAAGTGGATGTTGTCCACGGGGCGGTGCGCGCCGAGCATGGCACGGACGCCTTCCAGCAGCTCACGGGCGTTCGGCTTCGAGTTGGAGATCAGCGCGATGGCGTCGGTCGCCCAGTTGATGGGCTGCAACGTCACCTTGGCGGGGCCGGCGGCGGCCATGCCGAAGCTCGGATTGAAGATACGCATTCTAATTTTCCTCCACGCTACTTGTTCAGCGCCGCGACCGCCGATTGGGCGGCGCTTTGGCCGTCGGCGATGGCGTTGGCCAGATATTCCTTCGAGCCGGACCTTACGTCGCCGGCGGCAAACACCAGCGGCTGGCCGGTCCGGCCTTCTTCGTCGACAACGATATGCCCGGTGGCGTCGCGTGCAAGCGAATCCGGCAGGAATTCCGCAGCGGGAGACCGGCCGACGTAAACAAAAACGGCATTCGTCGGAATTGTGTTTCGCTGGCCGTCATTCTCGATCGTGACGGCCTCGAGGCCGTTGCTGCCTTCCACGCCGACGATCCGGCCCGGCTGCGAGGTCACGCCCTCGGGAACGTCGCCGTCGGGCACGCCCAGCATGGAGACTTCGCTGGCAATTCCGACGAGCGCCTTCGCCTCGTATGGGGCCCATCCGGTGGCGCCGGCGACGATCACGGGCTGTCCGGCATAGAGGGGGCCGTCGCAGTTCGCGCAGTGGGAAAGGCCGCGACCTTCGTATTCTTCCTCATTCGGCAAGCCGAGCTTGCCCTTGTTCAAGCCCGTCGCGACGACCAGCGCGCGGGCGGTGTGGCGCTCGCCATCGGTCGTCTCGATCTCGAAGGGGCCCTGGCCGGCAATCGACGAGACTTCGCCGAAGCCGATCTCGACACCCGCGACCACCGCATCGTCGGTCAGGCGCGACGCCATCTGCGCGCCGTCGAAGATCTCGTCGAAATCCTGGAGTTCGCCGAGGTTCATGATCTCGCCGCCCGGCGCGAGCTTGTCGAGGCAAAGGACCTTGAGGCCGGCACGGGCGATGTCGGTGGCGGCGGTCAGTCCGGCAGGACCGGCGCCGATGACGATGACGTCGTAT
>JAKFVZ010000249.1 GCA_021732965.1 Reyranella sp. | reverse complement strand
CTCGGCCGCATCCTGAACGTCATCGGCGAGCCGATCGACGAGCGCGGCCCGGTCGGCAACAAGTCCACGCTGCCGATCCATCGCAGCGCGCCCGAATTCGTCGAGCAGTCGACGGAAGCGCAGATCATGGTCACGGGCATCAAGGTCATCGATCTGCTCGCGCCCTACGCCAAGGGCGGCAAGATCGGCCTGTTCGGCGGCGCCGGCGTCGGCAAGACCGTGACGATCATGGAGCTGATCAACAACGTCGCGAAGGCGCACGGCGGCGTGTCGGTGTTCGCCGGCGTCGGCGAGCGTACCCGCGAGGGCAACGACCTCTATCACGAGATGATCGAGGGCGGCGTCATCAAGCTCGACGGTCCGGGCTCCAAGGTGGCTCTGGTGTACGGCCAGATGAACGAGCCGCCGGGCGCCCGCGCCCGCGTCGCGCTGTCGGGCCTCACCGTCGCCGAATACTTCCGCGATGCCGAAGGCCAGGACGTGCTGTTCTTCGTCGACAACATCTTCCGCTTCACGCAGGCCGGCTCGGAAGTGTCGGCGCTGCTGGGCCGTATCCCGTCGGCGGTGGGTTATCAGCCGACCCTGGCCACCGACATGGGCGGCCTGCAGGAGCGCATCACCTCGACCAAGAAGGGTTCGATCACCTCGGTGCAGGCCATTTACGTGCCCGCCGACGACTTGACCGATCCGGCCCCGGCCGCCTCGTTCGCCCACTTGGATGCCACGACCGTGCTCAGCCGCTCGATTGCCGAGCAGGCGATCTTCCCGGCCGTCGATCCGCTCGACTCGACCTCGCGCATGCTCGACCCGCGCGTTGTCGGCGATGAGCATTACACCGTCGCCCGTTCGGTCCAGCGCGTGCTGCAGCAGTACAAGTCGCTGCAGGACATCATCGCCATCCTGGGCATGGACGAGCTTTCGGAAGAGGACAAGCTGGTCGTGAGCCGCGCCCGCAAGATGCAGCGCTTCCTCAGCCAGCCGTTCCACGTCGCCGAAGTGTTCACCGGCACGCCGGGCGTGTTCGTGAAGCTCGAGGACACGATCAAGGCGTTCAAGGGCATCCTCGCCGGCGAGTATGACGACCTGCCGGAGCCCGCCTTCTACATGGTCGGCACCATCGAAGAGGCCGTTGCCAAGGCCAAGAAGCTCGCGGCCGAGGCGGCCTAAGCAGATGGCCAAGGTCTCCTTCCGTCTGGTGATGCCCGAGCGCGAGTTGCTCGCGACCGAGGCCGACATGGTCGTCGTCCCGGGCAGCGAAGGCGACTTCGGCGTCCTGCCGGGCCACGCCCCGCTGGTCTCGACCGTCCGTCCGGGCGTCCTCGAGGTCTACCAGGGCAACAAGGTCGAGCGGCGCTTCCTCGTCGCCGGCGGCTTTGCCGAGGTCACGCCCGAGCGCTGCACGGTGCTGGCCGACGAGGCGGTTCCCTTCGAGCAGGTCACCGTCGCGCAGCTCGACGACCGCGAGCGCATCGCCCGCAACGACATCACTGACGCCTCCACGCCCGCCGAGAAGGCCGCCGCCGAGAAGAATCTGGGCATCGCCCAGGATCTGAAGCGCGCCCAGGCCTTCTACGCCAGCCGCTGATTTTCAGCGCTACTGCGCATTTTCGATCGAGAAGTGCACCGGTCTGCCATTGCAAGGCAGGCCGGAGGTGGCTTTATTACGCTGGTAAGACAACGGCCGAGGGTGCTCGTTCATGGGTAACTGGACACTCGAGACGATCGCCTGGGATCGCTTCGATGCGTCGAAGGTGGATCCGGAGATCCTTCGCAACATCAAGGCCGCAGCCCTGGTGGAGCGGAACGGAGGCGACTACGGCATCTATCTCGGCCGGGTGTTCGCCGGTGACGCACTGTTCATGGACGCCGTCGACAACTGGGTCGTCGAGGAAGTGCAGCATGGCCTGGCGCTCGGCCGCTGGGCCCAGCTCGCCGATCCGACGTGGGATTTCGACGCCGCCTTCGAGCGCTTTCGCACCGGCTACAAGCTGCCCCTGCATGTGAACGAATCGGTGCGCGGCAGCCAGGCCGGCGAAATGATCGCGCGCTGCATCGTCGAGACCGGCACCAGTTCCTATTACAGCGCCCTCAAGGACGCGACCGAGGAGCCGGTGCTGAAGCAGGTCTGCCAGAAGATCGCGGCCGACGAGTTCCGCCACTACAAGCTGTTCTACGAGCATCTCAACCGCTGCCTGAAGCGCGACCGGCTGAACCGCTGGGCCCGCCTGCGAATCGGCTGGGGCCGCCTCGCCGAAAGCGAAGACGACGAGCTGGCCTATGCCTACTTCGCCGCCAATGCGCCGGTCGATGCCGTCTACGATCGCAAGCGCAACATGCAGGCCTATGCCCGCCGGGCCTATCCGCTGTACCGGCAGACCCATGTCCAGCGCGCCATCGCGATGGTGCTGAAAGCAGTCGGTCTGGAGCCGCAGGGCCGGCTCAACAACCTGATGACGCGCGCCGGCCTCTGGTTCCTGCGCCGCAACGCCGCCAGGCTGGCCGCCCAGAACGCTTGAGAGATATTCCAGTCTTCCTGAGTGGCCGACCGGAAATGAATTGAACCGATTCAATCACTTCCCTCATCCTGAGGAGGTCGCGCAGCGACCGTCTCGAAGGATGGGCAACAGACGTGGTGCGCGTTCCCACCCTTCGAGACGGCCTGCGGCCTCCTCAGGGTGAGGTTATCGGGGGCGCGTAACCTGTTCTTTCAGCTACTTTCATTTCCGGCCAGACTCTGAGCGAAGCGCAGGGCCTCACGGGAAGATCAAAGGGCTTCGTGGGCGGCGTTAGATCGTTCGCTTCGCTCAGGATGACAGGCTTGATCAGGAAATCAGGTCGGCGAATTCCTCGAACACCGCGTCGTAGACTGCGCGCTTGAAGGGCACGATCACGGACGAGAGTTCGCTGGGGGCGATCCAGCGCCACGCGACGAATTCCTGGTCGTGCGCATGGATGTCGATGTCGGCATCCGTTCCCGTGAAGGACAGCGCGAACCACTTCTGCGCCTGCCCGCGCCACCGCCCCTTCCAGTAGGCGGGCCGCCGGTCCTCCGGCACCTCGTAGGCGATACACCGGGCGCTTTCCCGCAGCAGCAGCGCCTTGGACGTGCCGACCTCCTCCTGCAACTCGCGGCAGGCGGCTTCCACGGGGGTCTCGCCCTTGTCGATGCCGCCCTGGGGCATCTGCCAGGCATCCCGCTGGTTGGCGCGGCAGCCGACGAAGACGCGCCGGTCCGGGGCGAGCAGCATCATGCCGACGTTGCGGCGATATTCCTCGGGACGGCCGGTCATCATTATCGTGGTCTTCATGTTCGTCATGGGCGGAGCTGGGCGGGCTGGGTACGCATCCGGTTCATGCAGGCATCGCGGCATTCGAAATGGCCGATGATCGGCACCATCGACACGTCCGTGCGCGCTTCCTGCCCCTTGTACCAGCCGCGCAGGGCCGTGATGGCTTCCTCGTCCGGTTGCGCGACGCCGAACGCATGGCGGGGCGCGCGGTCCGGCGCCGCCTCGGCGACCCAGGCTGCCAGCCGGTCGAGATTGCCGACGACACCCTCGCCGGCCAGCTTGTAGTCGAGGACGTCGGTGCTGCGGGCGTAGCCCACGCCCAGTTCCTCGGTCAGCCGCTGGATCGAAGCCGGACCAGGCATCGGGTTGATCTCGATCAGCGCGAGGCCACGATCGGCGATTTCCTTCACCAGCGGGCGCAGCACCGCCTCTGCCAGGGCGGGGCGGCCGGGTGCCGCGACGACAAGGCCCACATAGCCCTCGCCGCGCGCGAGGATGGCCCGCAGCCGCTTCAGGTTCTCCGCCGCATCGGCCGCGGCCTCGATCGGGCGGAGGCCCCGTTCGCCCAGGGCCGGGTCGTCCATCGGCAGCATGAGATAGCTCTCGTGACCGAAGGCCCGCGCCTGCTGGAGCCAGCGCGGCAGATCGGGCGTGCCGGGCAGGAACGCCAAGCTGACTTCGGGCGGGAGTTCCTCGATCGCCTTGCGCATGGCCGGCTCGTTGAGACCGACATTGATCATCAGCAGGCCTAGCCGTGCCGGTGCGCCGACTGACGGATCGAAGCGCCGGGCATTGGCGATCCAGGGCATCCAGCCCGAGGGCGAGATGCGCGGCAGCCGCAGCCCGTCGGTGGTGATCTCGATCATGCCGGCCGATTCCTCGGGTGGCAGCTTGCGGAACCCAATGGACGGCGCTGGCCGGACCGGCAGGGGCAGGGCCTGGATAGGGGCAGGCTCGGACGGCACGGCGGCCGCGGACGCGGGGCTGACGGGTGAGGCCGCCACCGCGCTGTCCATCGCTCGCGTCGCCTCGCCGTCCAGCAGGTACCCGAAGACGACACCGGCAGACCCGGCGATCAGGGCGAACACGAAAAGGTAAGCGGCGACCAGCCCCCTGGGGGTCGGTCGCCGCTTTGCCGTTACGTCGCCGCTTTGGCCGGTGCGGGCCACGGCGTCATTCCCGGAAGGGCTTTCAGTTGGCCTTGCCGCTGTAGAGCGAGATGCCGCGGATCAGGTCGGCAGCGCGCAGCAGCTGGTAATCGGCAGCCTGCTCCTTCGGCGGCTCGTCCGGATCGCCCGACGGCGTGGTCTGGCCCGCAGCCTTTTCGTCGGTCTTGTCGCCCGGCTTGCCAGCTTCCGGCTTGGCATCGTTGGGCTTGGCTGCCGGCGGCGGGGCGACGGGCTTGTCGTTCGGGTTGGTGATCGAACGGCGCAGGTTCTCCTCGCGGAAGCTCGAACGCTGCTGGATGTTCTCGATCTTCGCGGGCTCGACCTCGATGTCCGGCTTGATGCCTTCCTTCTGGATCGAACGGCCCGACGGCGTGAAGTAAAGCGCCGTGGTCAGGCGAATGGCGCCGCCGCCGGTCACCTGCATGATGGTCTGGACCGAGCCCTTGCCGAACGAGCGCGTGCCGAGAACGATGGCGCGGCGGTGATCCTGCAGCGCGCCGGCCACGATCTCCGAGGCCGAGGCCGAGCCGCCGTTCATCAGGATGACGATCGGCAGGCCGTTGGCGACGTCGCCCGGCTTGGCGTTCCAGCGCTGGACCTCGTCGTTCTTGCGCGCCTTGACCGAGACGATCTCGCCCTTGTCGAGGAAGGCGTCGGACATGGCGATCGCCTGGTCGAGCAGGCCGCCCGGATTGTTGCGCAGGTCGATGATGTAGCCCTTGAGCTTGTTGCCCGCTTCCTTCTTCAGCTTCTCGACGGCGTCGAGCACGCCCGGCGTCGTCTGCTCGGTGAAGGAGGTGACGCGGATGTAGCCGATGTCGCCGCCCTCGAGGCGGTACTTGACCGGCTTCACCTTGATCGTCTCGCGGGTCAGCGACACGTCGAACGGATCCTTGGTGCCGCGGCGGATCGAGACCTTGATCGGCGTGCCGACCTTGCCGCGCATCCTCTCGACGGCTTCCTGCAGAGTGAGGCCCTGCACCGGCTCGCCGTCCAGCGCGAAGATCAGGTCGCCCGGCATGATGCCGGCCTTGGAGGCGGGCGTGTCGTCGATCGGCGACACGACCTTGATGACGCCGTTCTCCATCGTGACCTCGATGCCGAGCCCGCCGAACTCACCCTTCGTCTGGACCTGCATGTCCTTGTACGACTTCGGGTTCATGTAGCTCGAATGCGGGTCGAGCGCGGTCAGCATGCCGTTGATGGCATTCTCGATGAGCTGCTTCTCTTCCACCGGCTCGACATAGTCGCGGCGGATGCGCTCCAGCACGTCACCGAACAGATTGAGCTGCTGATACAGCTCGCTCTTGTCGCCGCCGGCGGCCTTCGGATCGGCAGGTTTGTTCTGCGCCAGGGCGGGAGCGGCCAGGAAAGCCACGGCCGTGGCGAGTGAAGCTAAGCGCAGAAAGGTCATTTGGGTGCCTTCAGGAGGGAAGTCGCCAGGGGCTTTGAGGCCCGGCGATCCGGTGTTTCAGCGTGGGAGGGAGGATACAGGGGCGTCTTTGGCAGGATCAAGGCGTCGGGCTCCTGCGCCACTTCACAAATCAGGCAGAGGCTGCGGCCGCTGGGCGCGGCGTGGCCAGGATGGCCGGCCGCGAGGCGGTCGAAAGCATCGACTTGCCCGTCATTTCCGCGGGCTGCGCGACTCCCATCAGGGCGAGCAGCGTGGGCGCGACGTCGGCCAGCTTGCCGTCGGCCAGCGAATGGACGGCGGCCGGCGCGTTGAAGAGCAGGGCCGGCACGCGATTCAACGTGTGCTGGGTGTGCTTCTGGTGCGATTGCTCGTCGAACATCTGTTCGGCATTGCCATGGTCGGCGGTGACGAACATCGCGCCGCCGGCCGCCTGGATGGCCTGCATCAGCCGCCCGAGGCAGCCGTCGACCGCCTCCACCGCCCGGGTGGCGGCGCCGAGATCGCCGGTATGGCCGACCATGTCGGTATTCGCGTAATTGACGACGATGAGGTCGAACCTGCCCGAGCCGATCGCCTCGACCAGCCGGTCGGTCACCTCGGGCGCGCTCATCTCCGGCTTCAGGTCGTAGGTCTTGACCTTGGGCGAGGGCACGAGGATGCGCTCCTCGCCGTCGAACACACGCTCCTCGCCGCCGTTGAAGAAGAACGTGACGTGCGCGTACTTCTCCGTCTCGGCGATGCGCAACTGCTTCAGGCCGGCCTTCGATACGGTTTCGCCGAGGCCCATCCTGATGATTTCCGGCGGGAACAGCGTCTTCAGGAACGGATTGAGCGCCGCCGAATAGTCGACCATGCCGACCTTGGTCGCGAAGCTGACGACCCGGTTGCGATTGAAGCCGTCGAAGCGCGGATCGAGCAGCGCCGTCAGGATCTGGCGCGCGCGGTCGGACCGGTAGTTGAACATCAGGAGGCCGTCGCCGTCCTTCATGCCGGCATAGCCGTCGATCACGGTGGGCAGCACGAACTCGTCGTCGAGGTTTGCGGCATAGCCTTTGTCGACGGCTTCCGTCGCCGTCGTCGCATGCTCGCCCCTGGCGTCGACGATGGCGTCGTACGCCAGAGTCACGCGCTCCCAGCGCTTGTCGCGGTCCATCGGATAGAAGCGGCCGGACACGGTGGCGAAGCGGATCGGCAGGCCGGGCTTCAGGCCGGCCTGGATATGGTCGAGGCACTCCAGCGCGCTGCGTGGCGGCATGTCCCGCCCGTCGAGGAAGGCGTGGATCCAGACCGGCACGCCTTGCCCTGCGAACAGGTTGGCGAGGAAGACGAGATGGTCCTGGTGGGCATGCACGCCGCCCGGCGAGGCGAGGCCGATCAGGTGCAACGCCGCACCGGTCTTCTTCAGCGTGGCAATGGTCTCGCCGAGGATCGGGTTGGTCGCGAGCGAGCCATCCTCGATCGCATTGTCGATGCGCGGCAGGTCGGGCACGGCAACGCGGCCGGCGCCGAGGTTCATGTGGCCGACCTCGGAGTTGCCCATCTGCCCCTTGGGCAGGCCTACGAAGGTTTCCGAGGCGTCGATCAGCCCCTGCGGGCAGGTGGCGACCAGCCGGTCGAAGTTCGGGGTGCGGGCGCCCAGGATGGCGTTGTTCGCACGCTCGGGACGATGGCCCCACCCGTCGAGGATGCAGAGCAGGACCGGACGCGAAGCCTTGTCGGTCATTACGAGGCCTTCCGCGGCTGCGGCTGGGCGCGCTCCACGGCGTTGAACTTGTTGGGGCAGCTCAGCTCGCGCGGATCGGTGTTGGGATTCTGGTCGGGCACCTCGATGGCGCAGAACACGAACTCGCCGCGCGGCTCGCCATCGATGCTCACGTCGTAGGTGTAGGTGCCGGGCGGGTCGCCCGGAATGATGCACCACGACCGCTGCAGGACGCCGTCCTGCACGGTCTCGAGCATGCGGGTCGTGGCCTTGGTCTTGTCGGCGCTGACTTCTGTCTCGGGGCCGGCGATCACCTGCTCGGCCGGCTGCGAGGTGGTGAGGACCTCGCGCAGCGACACGACGCGGTTGGGGCCGCCGAGATACATGCGCCACCCGAAGCAGGCGCGATGAAACAGCAGCGGAATGGCGTTGGTCTCGTAGTGGCGCTGCTTGCCGTCCTCGCCGGTGATCGAGACGTACGGGATGCTGCGCACGGGCTTGGCGCCCGGCCTCTCGGCAGGGGGCTTGGCCGACGGCGCCGACTGCGCCATGGCGGCGGTCGAAGCGGCAGTCAGGAGGAGGGCGGAAGAGGCGGCCAGGAGCCACCGGGAAAGAGCGTGCATGGCCGCCAATGTAGCCCCGGTTTTTCGTCAGAACAGAGGCAAAATCGCCGGTACTTCACGCCCGGTGATAGGGATGTCCGGCGAGGAGTTGCTGGGCCCGGTAGATCTGTTCGGCCAGCATCCCGCGGGCCAGCATATGGGGCCAGGTCATGGCACCAAAGGACAGAACCAGGCCGGCTTTTTTCAGCATCGCCTCGGTGTGCCCGTCGGCCCCGCCGATCAGAAAGGCCACGTCCGACACGGAGGTGTCGCGCCAGCTCCCCAGGCGGGCGGCGAAGGCCTCGCTGTCCAGCACCTTGCCGCGGCGGTCCAGCATGACCAGCGTCGCGCCGGCCGGCGCGGCCTCCAGCAGCAACTCGCCCTCGCGCTGCATGAGCTGGGGAGCGGGGAGTTTCCGCTTTTCCTCGAGCTCCCGCAGCGTCAGCGGCCAGCGGATGCGGCCGGCATAGTGGTCGTAGAGATCGCGCTCCGGCCCCCGCGCCGCGCGGCCGATGGCGGCGATGGTGATCTTCAAGCCACGCTCAGGAGGCGCGCTTGCGCCGGGCCGCGGGCTTCTTCGCCGTCTTGGGCGCGGCCCGCTTGGCGGCCACCTTCTTGACGGGCTTGTCGGCGGCCTCGTTCTCCAGCGCCCACATCTTCTCGAGCGCGTAGAAGGCGCGCGGTTCGGGGCGGAAGACGTGCACGACCACGTCGCCGGCATCGACCAGCACCCAGTCACCGGTCTGCTTGCCCTCGACCGGCGTGTAGCCGTGGCCGGTCTGCTTCAGCTTGTCGGCGAGATGCTCGGCAATGGCGACGACCTGGCGGTTCGAGCGGCCGGAGGCGATCACCATGTAGTCGGCGAAGGCGGACTTGCCCTTGAGGTCGATGACGACGACGTCCTCGGCCTTGTTGTCGTCCAGGGAGTCGCGCACCAGTTTCAGGAGCGCGTCGGAGGCTTTGCTTCGGTCGGGAAGCTGGCGGGTCTGGTCGGGGATGGTCTTTCCTTTCGCTCTGGTTCGGGGCGGGCGCACGGCACGGATCGCGGTGGCCGAATGGGTATCCAGCCTGCTCGGGATAAAGCACCAGGCCGGCGG
>JAKFVZ010000683.1 GCA_021732965.1 Reyranella sp. | reverse complement strand
GCCCAGCATCTTGTTCTGGGCGGCGATCTCGCGCTCGCCCTGGAACACGCGGATGGTCACCGCGGTCTGGTTGTCGTCGGCCGTCGAGAAGGTCTGGCTCTTCTTGGTCGGGATCGTCGTGTTGCGATCGATCATGCGCGTGAACACGCCGCCCAGCGTCTCGATGCCGAGCGACAGCGGCGTCACGTCGAGCAGCAGCACGTCCTTGACTTCGCCCTTCAGCACGGCCGCCTGGACTGCCGCGCCGACCGCGACGACTTCGTCGGGATTGACGTTGCGGGCCGGCTCCTTGCCGAAGAACTGCTTAACGACCTCGATGACCTTCGGCATGCGCGTCATGCCGCCGACCAGGATGACCTCGTCGATCTGGCCGGCCTGCAGGCCGGAGTCCTTGAGCGCCGCCTTGCAGGGCTCGAGCGTCCGCTGCACCAGGTCGTCGACCAGGGCCTCGAGCTTGGCGCGCGAGAGCTTGATGACGAGATGCTTCGGGCCCGACGCATCGGCCGTGATGAACGGCAGGTTGATCTCGGTCTCCTTGGAATTGGAGAGCTCGATCTTCGCCTTCTCGGCCGCTTCCTTCAGGCGCTGCAGGGCGAGCTTGTCGTTGCGCAGATCGATGCCCTGCTCTTTTTTGAACTCGTCGGCCAGGTAGCTGATGATGCGCTGGTCGAAGTCCTCGCCGCCCAGGAAGGTGTCGCCGTTGGTCGCCTTCACCTCGAACACGCCGTCGCCGATCTCGAGGATCGACACGTCGAACGTGCCGCCGCCCAGGTCATAGACAGCGATCGTGCCGCTCTTGCGCTTGTCCATGCCGTAGGCAAGGGCCGCCGCCGTCGGCTCGTTGATGATGCGCAGGACTTCGAGGCCGGCGATGCGGCCGGCATCCTTGGTGGCCTGGCGCTGGGCGTCGTTGAAGTAGGCCGGGACGGTGATGACCGCCTGGTCGACCTTCTCGCCGAGATAGGCCTCGGCGGTCTCCTTCATCTTGCCCAGGATAAACGCCGAGATCTGGCTCGGGCTGTACTGTTCGCCGTTCACCTCGACCCACGCGTCGCCGCTCGGCGCCTTGTCGATCTTGAACGGGACCAGCGACTTCTCCTTCGCGACCATCGGATCGTCGAAGCGGCGCCCGATCAGGCGCTTGACCGAATAAAGGGTCTTCAGCGGGTTGGTGACCGCCTGGCGCTTGGCCGACTGGCCCACGAGGCGTTCGCCGCCATCGGTGAAGGCAACCATCGACGGCGTCGTGCGCGCGCCCTCGGAATTCTCGATGACCTTCGTGTCGCCGCCTTCCATGACCGCGACGCAGGAATTGGTCGTACCCAAGTCGATGCCAATGACTTTCGCCATGATTCTACTCTCTTCCCTCGGCAGGCCGTTTCGGACCCAAAGGCGCCCGATCAGCCCCCGTACTATGGTTACCTGCCGGAAAAACCGGATCAGGACAGGGGCTATATAGGTCCTGTCCGGGCGCCTGCAATGGACTTAAGGACCAAAATCTCCGCTGGAAAGTGCCGTCTGATGCACTACCAGCGATTCAGCCGGAAAGGCCGGTGCGACCGGCCCGACCCTAGTTTTCGTTGCCGGCCGGCGGGCTGGCGGTCTGGCTGGCCGGGGGGCCGCCCTTGGACACCGCGACCATGGCGGCGCGCAGGAGGCGGCCGGCGATCAGGTATCCCGGGATCAGTTCCTGCACGACGGTGCCGGACGGCACGTCGGGGTTCTCGATCTCCATCATGGCCTGATGGAACTCGGCGTTGAACGGCTTGCCCAGGCTCTCGATGCGGGTGACGCCATGGCGTTCCAGCACCGACTGCAGTTCACGATCGGTGGCCTGGATGCCGACGATCACGTTGCGCAGGGCCGGATCCAGGGACTCGAGGTCCGCCGGCAGCGCCGACAAGGCGCGGCCGAAATTGTCGGCCACGGAAAGCACGTCGCGGGCGAAGCGCTCATTCCCGAACTTGCGCTCCTTCTCGACGTCCTGCTGGGCGCGGCGGCGCACGTTCTGCGCCTCGGCCAGGGCCCGGAGCTGCTTGTCGTGAAGATCGGCCTTCTCGGCCTGGAGCTGTTCGACGAGGCGCTGCCATTCGGCGGCGCTTTCCGGCCGGGGCGGAATGTCGATGTTGTCGGGGTCGACAGGCCCATCCGCCGGCGCGCCGCCCGCGGTTGGATCGCTGGCCATGTGTTGTCCCTTTATGTGTTGGTCTCTTGAAGCGGCCTTCACTTAGGGACGACCCCGGCCCGGGTCAACTGCGGTCAAGCGGCCTGCAGCGGGGCGTGGAGACGGGTGCCGTGTACGATGATCCCGCCCCGGTCGCCGATCGTCACCTGGCCGTAGCGCTGGGCGAAAATCTCCGGCAGCGGCCGCGCGCGGGCGGCGGCCAGCCACAGGCGCAACAGGTGACGGCGGCGTTCCGGCTCGGGCCAGTCCTCGAATCCGGTGCGGTCGTGCAGCATCGTATGGTTGTGAACGAGCTGCACGTCGCCCGGCTTGAATTCCATGAAGGTGTTGAGTGCCGGGTCGTTGGCCAGCTGGTCGAACATGTCGAGCGCCTCGACGAGTTCCGGCGTGTGGCGCGGCGCTTCGGGAAACCGCTGCGCCGAGTCGATGTACTGGCGCTGGTAGATCGCGGTCAGGTAGCCCTGGTGCCAGTTGAACACCGGAATCTCGAAGAACGGCTTCTGGCCCTCCGGCACTTCGCCGCGCCGATCGGTGGCGATCGGCTGGAACAGCAGCTTCAGGAGATCGGGCCGGCGGCGGCGCATCTCGTTGAAGATGGTGGTCGAGCTCACCAGCGCCGAAAGGCCGCCCGACTTCGCCGTCTTGAGGCAGAGCAGCCCGACGATGTCGCAGGAATCCGTGTGATAGGTCTGACGCTCGTGCGTCTGGTAGATGCGGACGTTGGGATCGTTCACGTCGAGGCCGAGATCCTGAACGTGGCCCAGCACGTGGCCCTTGGCGTTCTGCGAGCGCGCGCTGCCCATGTGTGCGCCGAGGCCGAAGAAGGCCGTCGCCGCTTCGCGCATCGACCAGCGCTCGACCGGCAGTCCGCGCAGCAGCAGGAAGCCGCGCCCGTTCAGCACCTCGTCGTCGACCCGCGACCTGAGCGTCGCGCCGAGCGTCGGCAGCGGGAAATCCTGCGGCTTCAGCACCGCGATGTCGGCATCGCGCGCGACGAGCGCTTTCGTGGCGGCCTCGATCTCGGCCACTTCGGCGGCGCCGAGCGGCATGATCCAGTCGTTACGCTTCGCGATCTCCGGTCCATACCAGGCGGCGGCGCCGGTCTGTTCCGGCGGCAGTTCGAAGCTCATGTCGTTTCGTCCCTCGAATTCGTTGGCGGGGTCCCGGGCCCCGCTTCCGTTGCAAGGTCCTTCCACCCGTTGCGGGCGGCCGTCAAGAAGCCGGGTGGGTGTTCCCGATCCGCTCGACGACGCCTCCCAGCAGACAGCCGATGGCGCGGCCACCGGCAAAGCCGAGGCGGATGCCGATCTCCGACAAGGCGCCCATGGCGCGGCCCTGGAAGACCCTGATGGGCCTGTCGTTCCTGTCGACGAGGCCGTTGGCCAGCAGCCCGAACGACAGCGCCGCGGCCGCGATGCCCGTGGCCGCATCCTCGGGGTAACCGGAGGACCTCGGGAACTGGCGCGCCTCGAAGGTCTGCGCCTGGCGGTCCGCCACCGCGTAGGGATAGAGGCCGGTCGAACCGATGCGATGGCAGAGGGCCTCGACGGCCTTCACGTCGCTCTTCAGCGCGTTCAGCCGGTCGACGTCCTTGATCGGAACGAGCGTCTTCACGCGCGACGTGATCGCGTTCTGGATCGGCAGGTCGAGCAGGTCGTGACGGTCGAGGCCCATCACCGCCAGAACGTCCGCGGTCTGTGCCGCAGTGAGGGCCGTCACTTTCCCCGCGGGCTGGGTGATCTCGACCGAGGGTTTGCCGGCATCGTCCTGACGGACGAAGCCCGTGACCGGCCCGCTGCGCGTCTCGATGCGCACCGTGTCGCCCGGCAGCGCGCTGTTCGAGGCCAGCAACCACAGGGCGCCGATGGTGGCGTGGCCACACATCTCCATCTCGTGGTTGGGCACCCAGAAACGGAAGGAGAGATCGTAGTCCGGGCTCACCGGCGGCAGCACGAATCCCGATTCGTGGCCATGCTGCCGTGCCACGGCCTGCATGTCGCCCGGCGCGAGGCCTTGGCCATCGACCACGATCGGACAGGGGTTGCCGCCGCGTCCGTCGAAGGTGAACACGCTGACGAGGTCGACTTCCGGCTTCATGAACTCAGGCGTCCCACGGGAAGCGCGGAGCGAAGAGTTCGGTGTCGCTGGTCGACAGCCGGTAGCTCTCGGTGGCGTTGACGAGCGCGGCGCGGATGCCGGGCTCCAGGGCGCTGTGGCCGGCATCGGGCACCACGACGTAGCGCGCCTCGGGCCAGGCGCGGGCCAGCGCATCGGCGGTCACCGGCGGACACACGATGTCATAGCGGCCCTGCACGATCGTGCCGGGCAGATGGCGGATGCGGCCGAGATCGGCCCAGGGCCAGCCTTCCGGCAGGAAGGTGCCGTTGGCGAAGTAGTGAGCCTCGATGCGCGACAGCGCCAGCGCGAAGCCGCCATGGTCCGTATCGAACGGCGCTCGCACCGTCGGATAGAGCGTCGAGCAGGCCGCCTCGTAGCGGCTCCAGGCGCGTGCCGCCGGCCGATGCAGGTCGGGATTGCGGTCGATCAGCCGCCGGTAATAGTTGCCCAGCAGGTCGCTGCGTTCTTCTTCCGGCAGGTGCCCGGCGAAGTCGCGCCACGCCTCGGGGAAGATCGTGCGCATGCCATGGAGGAACCAGTCGATCTCGGGCCGTGCGCCGAGGAAGATGCCGCGCAGGATGAACCCCGTCGCGCGCTCGGGATGGGCGAGCCCGTAGGCGAGCGCGAGGGTGCTGCCCCACGAGCCGCCGAACAGCAGCCAGCCCGGGATGCCGAGATGCTTCCTGAGCTTCTCCATGTCGGCCACGAGCGCGGTCGTGGTGTTGTCGTGCAGTTCGCCGAGCGGCACGGAGCGGCCGCAGCCGCGCTGGTCGAACACCACGATGCGATAGAATTGCGGGTCGAAGAAGCGGCGATGCACGGGTGCGGAGCCGGCGCCGGGTCCGCCGTGCAGGAACACGACGGGCACGCCCTCGGGATTGCCGCTCTGTTCCCAATAGATCGTGTGACGACCGTCGACCGCCAGCATGCCGCTGGCATAGGGCGAGATCTCGGGAAACAGATCGGAGCGAAGCGGGGTTTCAGAACGCGGCATGCGATTGTCCTTTGGCATCACTGCCATAGCGACGCGAGTCATGCCAGCCTTGCAATGCCAGCGTTGCGATGATTGCCGCGTCCGCGCCCGAGCGTCTAAGGTCGAGACGTCCCAGGAGGATTCGTGGAATTTCGCCGCATTCTGGCACTGGTCGCAGTGCTGGCCGCAGCCGTCGCCTGCACGCCGTCCGCAGAACCGCCGGCATCGACGATGGGCGGGCGCGGCGCCACCGCCCTGCCTCGCGACATCGAGAAGCTCGTCGGGCCGGCCGACCGCGATGCCGCCCTGCAATCCTACGTCGATGGGGTGGGGCAACGGATCGTCGCGGCGGCGGGCCTCTCCGGCGGCTATCGCTTCCTGGTCCTGGATTCACCGGTCGCCAATGCCCACGCCGTGCAGTCCTATGTCTTCGTCACGCGCGGACTCCTCGCACTCCTCGAGAACGAGGCCGAACTGGCCGCCGCGGTCGGCCACGAACTCGGTCATCTGGTCCAGCGTCATGCGGCCCAGCGCGCCCGGGTCCGCCAGGGAGTGCTTGACGCCGCCGTCCAGGCCGCTGCCACCAGCGGTTCGGTCAATGTCGGCCGTTCGGTCGCCCAGGATGGTCTTCTGGCGCTGCGGCGATATTCGCGCGAGCAGGAGCTGGAAGCCGACCGGCTTGCACTGGGCTACATCGTAAAGGCCGGCTATCCCGGCAGCGCGATGGCATCCCTGATCGACCGCCTGCGGCGCCAGTCGGCGCTCGAGGCCCAGATCATGGGCGAGTCCCCGGATATCGGCGACAGGCCGAGCGCGTCGTCGACCCACCCCGCGCCGATGGAGCGCACGTCGGCCATCGAAGCGCTGCCGCTGGCGAAGGCCCCGGGTGACTCGAACCAGAAAGGCTATTTCGCCGCTATCAACGGCATGTCGGTCGACGACCCGCCGAGCGAAGGATTCATCCGCGGCCGGTCGTTCCTGCATCCCGTACTGAGGATCGCTTTCACGGCGCCGCCCGGGTTTCGCCTGTTCAACGAGAGCGACGGCGTGCTCGCGGTCAATCGAGAGCGTTCGCTGATGGGCTTCTCCTGCCTGTCGACGCCGGTGACGGGGCCGCTCGATGACTGGATGCGCAACAAGCTGAAGCCCACGCCGACCGACATCCAGACCCTGGAGATCAACGGCGCGGAAGCCGCGATCGGCGCCCGGCCGCGCGGCTCCGATACCGGTCTCGGCCAGGCGCGCTACGTCGCGATTCGACAGGGCGGCCGGGTCTGCAACTTCGCGATGGTGAGCGAGGGTGCGGATCAGGACCGCCAGATCGCGGCCATGATCGCGTCGGCGCGCACCTTCCGGACCCTTTCGGCGGCCGAGGCGGCGGCGCTGCAGCCCTACCGGCTGCGCATCGTCTCGCCGGCCGGGTCGACGCCGGCGTCGCTCGCCGCCTACATGCCCTATCCCGATCTCAAGATGGAACGCCTGCTGGTCCTCAACGCCGCGCAATCGCCGGCCGAACTCGGCAGCAGGGCGCAGATCAAGGTCATCGAGCCCTAGCTCAGGGTTCCATCCTGTCGATCACCGCGCCGTCGGCGTCGATCGCCACGGCGGCGGGCGTCCCGCGCGCGACGGTGAGTATCCGGCCCTCGTCCCGGGCGGCGTTACTCGAAGGCCCGCTGCCGCGCACGACCCGCACGATGCCGGGCCAGCCGCCGTCGGTCGCCCTGCCCAGCGCCTCGTCGAGTTGCGTGTCCGTTTGCGCGTTCCACCAGAAGGCGTCGGCCTGCTTTTCCAGCGGACGGCCGGGGTCGACGCCGTTGGCGGCGAAGACCACGCGGCCGTCGGCGCTGAGCGCGGTCCGCGACAGGGCGTTCAGGAGATCGCCGTGACCCGGCTGGTGGGTCTGCCGTTCGCGCAACCCCGTGGTCCAGCGGGCGATCGCAAGAGGCCCGTTGCGGCAGGCGATGCGTCCCTCGGCGATCGAGTAGCCGTAGGCTTCGATGACGGCTGCAAGGCCGCGCGCCAGCATCCAGTCGAGCACGTCGAGGGGCGACAGGGCGAACTGGAGCTGCAGCACCTTGTGCCAGATCTCCTCCTGGGCGCCGCGCAGGAAGACGAAATCCTCGACCTCGGCGCCGGGCCGGGCGAGCAGGCGCCGGCGCAGCAGCAGCATGAGATCGATCGTGCGCGGGGTATTGCCGGCCGCGCCCAGCATGTTGCCGAGAACGACCAGCCGGTCGCCCGGCGTCCATCGCTGCATCAGCGCGCCGCCCAGCCGTTCGAGGGCGGCATCGTCGCCGGCCAGGGCGCCGAGCGCCCAGGTGGTGCCGCCGTCACGCAGACGGGCGATCGAGGCGACTTTGCTCATGGGTCTGGTGGGTCGGGCTCGGGACGGATGCTGGAGGTGCGGACATGAAAAAGGCGGCGCGACAGAGGTGCCGCGCCGCCTTTTATCTCATTCCGTGCCAGAACCGGCTAGGCGACCTTCTGCAGAACGCTGTTGAGCTTCTGGGTCGCCAGGTCCTTGTCGATCCGCTCGACGGCGGCGAGTTCGCGCGCCAGCCGGTCCAGCGCCGCTTCGTAGATCTGGCGTTCGCTGTAGGACTGGTCGGGCTGGCCGGCATTGCGATGCAGGTCGCGCACGACTTCGGCGATCGACACCGGGTCGCCGGAGTTGATCTTGGCTTCGTATTCCTGGGCGCGGCGGTTCCACATGGCGCGGCTGACGCGGCTGCGGCCCTTCAGGGTGACAAGCGCGCTTTCCATGATCTTGCGCGAGCTGAGCTTGCGCAGGCCGGAAATCTTCGCCTTGGCCACCGGAACGCGCAGCATCATGCGCTCCTGCTCGAACGAGATGACGAACAGGTCGAGCTTGTGACCTGCGATCTCTTTCGCCTCGATATCAATCACGCGGCCGACGCCATGCGTCGGGTACACCACGAAATCGCCCTTCTCGAAGGCATATTCCTTCGACTTGGCGGGCGCCTTCTTCGGCTTGGCCATATCGTCTAGTCCCTTCACAACAGCCCCGCTTTCTGCGATACCGCGACCCACCGCATACGCTCCCCTGCGTATTCGGCCCGGCATCGCAAGCATCGGTAAGTTTCTTTCGGATACCGATACGGATACCGAGCCAGCGGCGGACCGGACCCCGGACCGCTTCCAGCCACTGGGTTATACCAGAAATTCCACGCGGAGTCGCGCCCGATGTTGCATTTGAGCAACGGTCTGGCTATGCAATAACTGCATGGCTATTGCAAAAGGTACAATAAAAGACTTGCGAGAACAGTCTCAGCGCGCAGCGGGTTTGTCGCTGAAATACTTCTCGAACTTGTCCTTCTCGTCCTTGAACTGCTCAGCATCGCCCGGTGCGTCGCCCTTGCGGGTGATGTTCGGCCATGTGACCGACAGGGTACGGTTCAGCTCGAGCCACTTCTCCAGGCCCTTCTCGGTGTCGGGCAGGATGGCATTGGGCGGGCACTCGGGTTCGCACACGCCGCAGTCGATGCATTCGTCCGGATTGATGACCAGCATGTTCTCGCCCTCGTAGAAGCAATCCACGGGGCAGACTTCAACGCAATCCATGTACTTGCACTTGATGCAAGCTTCGGTAACGACATAGGTCATAAAGGCTCCAGAAACGAACGGCGGCTGCTTAACGCGCGAACTCCGGTGACGCAAGGCATACGACGGAATGGCCGCAATCTAGCGGCCCTTTTCACGGCGAGTCGATCTCCTCATACAACGTGCGTGCCTCTGGCGCAGGGCCGCGGCGTTCGCCGAGCGCGATGACGCGCACGACCTTGACGTTGGGACCCAGCGCGAAGGTAAGGACCATGCCGGGACTGACCGCCGCATGCGCCTTGTCTACGGCGCGGCCGTCGATCCGGCAGCGCGACTTCTCGACGTAGCGGGCGGCCAGGGTGCGTGTCTTGAAGAAACGCGCATGCCAGAGCCACTTGTCGAGCCGCATCGCGCGTCAGGATCCCAAGGGCGGCTACTTCTTCC
>JAKFVZ010000680.1 GCA_021732965.1 Reyranella sp. | reverse complement strand
CCGGCCGATGCCACTGACCAGCCGTTTAACGTGTGATGGTCGGCACCGCTCAGCCTGAAGCCATTGCTGCCGTTCAGGGAAGAAAGCTGGAAGATCGTGCCGAAGCCCGAAGCCTTGCCGAAGACGACGTAGCTCGCGCCCGCGTCGTCGCCGTTCGCATTGGCGTAAGGAGCGCCGATGATCAGGTCGTCGAAGCCGTCGCCATTCACGTCCCCGGCGGAGGCGACCGAGAAGCCCGAGCGGTCGCCGGCCCCGACGCCCCTCAACTCAAACTTCTCGCTGGCGTCGTTCGCGTTCGAGAGATTTACGGCAGGAGAGAAGGGCGTTGCCTTGCCGAACACCAGATAGCTTACGCCGGACGCAGGGAGCGCGGCGGTGCCCCCCGGAGCACCGACGATCAGGTCGTCGAAGCCATCGCCGTTGATGTCGCCCGCGGACGCGACCGACCATCCGGCCAGATCGTCCGTGCCTCCGCGCATCCTGAACCCGGTAGCGCGATCAAGGCTCGACAGATCGATAGTCGCCGGAAACGCCACGCCAGCCCCCTACGCTCCGGCGATTTCTGGAAGGCATTGCCGGATGGCTATTTCTACCGAAAGGAATTGCAGAATGCTACCTCCGGGTGCATCCGGTAGTTGTCATTTCTGCAATCTTCGATTGACGCACGGAGGGCGCGCAAACCGGCGGCGTCACAGCAGAATGTCGCCGAGGTCGATCGCATTCGCGCCGTTGAAGGAGATCGCGAGATCGGTCGAAGCGTCGAACGCGCCCGGGGTCATCTCCACATAGAGGCTGGTCGAGCCGCCGTTCGACTCGATCACGATCTGGCTGGCATCGACGCCGAGCGCCGTCAGGTCGAGCTTCGAGGTGCCGGAGACGAAGTCGCCGATCTGGTCGTAGCCCGTCACCAGGTTGCTGTCGGCATAGTCCTGGTAGACGAAGACGTCGGCGCCGCCGCGGCCCCAGAGCACATCGCCACCGGCGGCGCCCATGAGACGGTTGGCGCCCGTATCGCCCAGCAGCGTGTCGGCGTTCGAGCCGCCGGTGAGGTTCTCGATCGAGTTCATCAGGTCGGTCAGCACACCGCCGACATGACCCGCCTGCGTGGCCAGATCGGCGTGGACCGAGCCGCTGGTGCCGGCATAGGAGGCGGTATCGCTGCCCGTCCCGCCCCACAGCTGGTTGGCGTCGCCCGGCGCCGCGCCGCCGCCGATCAACGTATCGTTGCCGTCCTGACCGTAGAGATAGTCGGTGCTGGCGCCGCCCGTCAGGACGTTGGCCCCCGCATCGCCGATCAGGAAGTTGCTGCCTGATCCACCGGTGAGGTTCTCGATCGAGTTCATCTGGTCGACCAGCACGCCGTCGACATAGCCTGCCTGGGCACCGAGGTCCGCTTGCACCGTGCCACTCGTGCCGACATAGGAAGCGGTGTCGCTGCCCGACCCGCCCCAAAGCTGGTTGGTAGTGCCCGGTGTCGTCGTGCCGCCGATGAGGAGGTCGTCGCCGTCCTGGCCGTAGAGCGCGTCGGCACCGGCCGCGCCATTCAGGACGTTGGCGGTCGCGTCGCCCACCAGCACGTCGTTGCCCAATCCGCCCGTGGCGTTCTCCACCGAGTTCATCTGGTCGGTGAGCACGCCCGCGACATAGCCCGCCTGCGCCGCCAGATCGACATACACGGCCCCGGTCGTGCCGACATAGGACGCGGTATCGCTGCCCGTGCCACCCCAGAGCTGATTTCCACCCGACGATGTCGCCGTGCCACCGATCAGGATGTCGTCGCCGATGCCACCGTACAAAGCGTCATCGCCGCCGGCGCCGTGCAGGGTATTGCGACCGTTATTGCCGGCGAGCACGTTAGCCATCGCGTTGCCTGTACCGTCGATATCGGACGTGCCAAGCAGGCTCAGCTTTTCGATATGATTCGGGAGCGTGTAGGAGATCCAAGACCGGACGGTGTCGATCCCCATGTCGAGGGTTTCATACGCGACGTCCCCGCCGCTATCGACGTAATAGATGTCGTCCCCACCGCCACCGTACATGCTGTCGGCGCCGCTTCCGCCGTCCAGGATGTCGTTGCCGTTCGCACCTTGGTTCAGGCCTCCGCCATATAGGACGTCGCTGCCATCCAGGCCGTAAAGCATGTCGTCGCCGTCGTCGCCGTGCATCCTGTTGTCGAGCCCATTGCCCGTGCCGACATGATTGCCGGCTCCCCTGAACTCAAGATTTCGGAACGGCTCCGAAAGGGTGAAGGTTGAAAACGCCGTACGGATCGTGGCGCTGCCGGGACGGGAATCCACGATGACGTCGCCGGCATTGTCCACGACGTAGGTATCGTATCCCCCGCCGCCGTACATCGTATCGGCGCCGGCACCCCCATCGATCAAATCATCGACCACCGTTCCGTAGATCGTGTTGTCGAGGTCGTTACCGATGCCGACGGAGCCGGTCTCGAAGTCGGGGTTGTAATAGGTGAGGTAGAGAATTTCGACATTGGACGCCAACGTGTACACGTTCACCGCGGAAACGACCGTATCGACGCCATTGTCCGCAGTCTCGATCACCACATCGTCTATGTTGTCGACACGGTAGTTGTCGTCACCCGAACCGCCCGACATCGTGTCGGCGTGGCCGCCGCCATCCAGCGTGTCATTGCCGCCCCCTCCGTCCAGTGTGTCGTTGCCGCTCAAGCCCGAAAGCGTATCGTCGCCGTCACCTCCCTTGATGATGTTCGCCAGACGATTACCGGTTCCGGTATGGGAGACGGAACTTGTGAACGTGAGGTTCTCGAGATCTTGACCGAGTGTGTAGCTTGCCAACGAAGCCCTGACTTCGTCTGTGCCGCCGTGCACGCCTTCGGTGACGACATCGCCGGCATTATCGACGATATAGGTATCGTTGCCCGTCCCGCCGATCATGACGTCGGCACCAGCCTTGCCGTCGATCAGGTTGTAGCCGTTGTCGCCGGTCAGGATATTGTCGAGCGCGTTCCCGGTCAGGTCGAAGTCGCCGTTTCCGCCACTGCGGGAACCCGTAACGACGAGATTCTCAAGATTGTCGCCCAGCGTATAGCTGCTGCGAACGACGACGGTGTCCGAACCGCCGGAAGCCTCCTCGACGATCTGGGTGAACTTCTCCGTGCCGATCTCGTACCTGTCGTCACCGGCCCCGCCGATCAGCGTGTCGACGCCCCCATTGCCGGCGAGGATGTTGTTGCCGGCGTTACCGGTAATCACGTTGACGCCGGAGTTGCCGGTACCCGCGAGATTGTCCGTCCCCGTGAGGACCAGGTTTTCGACGTTCGCTCCAAGCGTATAGTTGATGCTGGACCGCACCGTATCCGTGCCCTGACCGACCAGCTCGCTGACCGTATCGCCCGGATCGTCGACGATGTAGGTATCATCGCCCTTGCCGCCAACCATGCCGTCCGCGCCGGCCCCGCCATCGAGCACGTTGTTGCCGATATTGCCGACAAGGCTGTTGTTCAGCTCATTACCGGTGCCATTTACATTGTCGGCGCCCGTAAGGATGAGCCTCTCGACATTCGCCGGCAGCACGGTGCTGAACGGCGAATAGAGCCAGTCGACGCCCTCGTTGGCCGCCTCGACGACGACGTCCATCGGGTCGTCGACATGGAATTTGTCGTCGCCCAAGCCGCCGATCATGGTGTCGATGCCGGTGCCGCCATCAAGCACATCGTTGCCCGCGTCACCGGTCAGCGTGTCGTCGCCGGCATCGCCCTTGAGCGTGTTGTCGCCGGTGTTGCCAGTCACGACATTGGCGAGTTCGTTGCCCGTCCCGTCGCGGCTCGCCGTGCCGGTGAGGACGAGGTTCTCGACGTTGGCGCCGAGCGTATAGGTGAGACCGCTGCGCACCGTGTCGATGCCGGCATCCGCGCCTTCGATGACGACGTCGCCCGCATTCAGCACGACATAGGTGTCGTTGCCGACACCGCCGGCCATCGTGTCGTTGCCGGAACTGCCGTCGATATAGTTGTCGCCGGCATTCCCGTCGATCGTGTTGGCGAGCGAATTGCCCAGCACACGGATCGGCGATCCACCCAGCAGGTTCACGGTGACGATGCCCGACGCGAGCCGCAACTCGATGCCGCTCACGCTCGCCGGCACGTCGAAACTGACGTCGTTCACGCCGACGGTGACGACCTCGTTGCCAGCATAGCCCGCCGCCACGACGATCGTGTCGGTCGGCACAGCCACGGCGAGCGCGGCGGCGATGGTCGGATAAGTACCCGGTACGTTCAGCGTCGCCATCGTGATTCTCGTCAGGCGCTCATAAGGGTCGGATGCAATCTAGAGAGATCGGGCCGGGAGTCCAAACTACCATCGCGATACCGGTGCTTTCTGTCTGCACAATGGCACGCGCTTGGTCCGCTCGTTCTGTAGCGTACGTTGCAGACCAATGGGACTGCCACGAAGGTGGCGGTGTTTCGTACTCCTGAGTACGGCAGAATCCTCGACCTGTTCGCAACGGCGAGCTGGCGCGCTCGTTCATCGGAAATGATCACCCAACTCAACCCACCCCTGCCGCTCGAGACGTCCAAGGGACCGGGCCTTGCCCACTTCGTCATCGACTATGGGCCCGAGTCCCATCTCCTCTGGGTCGTGTTCCTCGACGAAGGCGGCGCCTGCTGGACCGTTCCCAATCCGGAAATCCGCATTCAGAGCAACTGGTCGATGCGCCGCCGGGAGAAAGCCGCGGCCGCCTGAGCCGGTCCGGGGAGCGTCAACACCAAGGAGCCGCCGGCATGACCGGCCGGATTGCGGCGACGCGCACCCGCAGGTGCCTTCGCGGACCGTGCATGCAGCTGCGCCGCGCTGTGGAAATCTCGTAAAATACCAATAGTTACAGCTAGTTAACCCGCCTGTGACCAATGTGGCAAATTTGCAACATTTGTTGGACGCGGGTAGCTCGCTTGGCCACTATGCCTCCGGCCGTAGGCCCACCCCCGTGGTTCCAACCGGAGAAGAATTTCATGACCTTGAGAACCGGACGCCGCCCTCTCTTCCGCGCACGCCCCCTTCTCAAGGCGAAAGCCTTTTCGGTCACGATCCTCGCCACCGTCGCGGTGTTCGGCACGTCGGGCGCCTTTGCCCCCGCCGACGCGCAGGTCAAGGCGCCCCAGGTGAAGCAGGCTGCAAAGGCCAAGCTCCGGCCGGTCGCCAAGGCCGATCCGACGGACGGCATGGCCGACCAGCTCAATGCCAAGTGGCAGCAGGACAATGCCGCGTTCGGCGGCTTCACCAGCGCCGCGCCGGCTTCGGTCCAGGCGGCGGCCTATTCCGTCCCGCCTTCCACGGCCGCTGCCGTCGCCACGCCCGCGATCGCGAACGAGTGGGGTGACCGGCTGGTGACGCGCGCCATGAACTATCTCGGCACGCCCTACCGCTACGGCGGCACCTCGCCCCAGACCGGCTTCGACTGCAGCGGCTTCGTCTATTACCTCTACGGCGCGGTCTTCGGTCAGCGCATCCCGCGCATGCCGCACGACATGGTGCGCCAGGGTACGCCGGTCGCGCGCAACGACCTGCAGCGCGGCGACCTGGTCCTGTTCGGCCATCGCGGCACCTTCACCCATATCGGCATCTACGCGGGCAACGACCAGTTCGTTCATGCCACGCACCGCGGCTCACCCGTGATGGTGACGAACCTCGATGCCGACTATTACCGCCAGCGCTACATCACGGCGGTCAGGCTCTCCCCGCAATAAGACGCGCGCGAACCATGGCGTGTTTCAACACGCCTGGAGCAACTCGAAGTTAGCGGCCTTCCCCTTGTCGCTCGTGCAGCCACTGTGCAATGATGCACGCAAGGGCTGTTGCTGCGTCTCCGCGGCAACCGGGGGGAGACAAAATGAAGGCCTTTGAATGGCTGGCGTCGCGTGCGCCTGCGTTTGTGTTGCTGGCGTGTTTTGCCCTGTTCGCTGGTGCTTGTGCGAACAGCGGTACGGTAGCGCTCTTCAAGGGTGCCCAAGGCGACGGTTTCTACGGCAACTTCTGTGGCCCCGGCCATCCCAAGATCAAGGAGGGAGACGCCGTTTCCCAATTGAGGGCGATCGCTCCCGTCGATGATCTCGACGCCATCTGCAAGAACCACGACATCTGCTACGCGACTCCCTCCACCACGAGGTCGGAGTGCGATCTCACGCTCATGCGCCTCATAAAGACGGCGAAATGGAGTACCGGTTGCGAGAGTTCAGTGAGAACAGTCGCCGAGGCCTTTCCAGACAGCTTCACAGCCGTTGAAGACGGTGGAACGGTCGTCCGAAACAATGCGCCGGGACTTTTCACGCCGTTGAACTATGCGCTGATAGCAGCGGTCAACACTGCCTTCCTCCCGCTGGGCGGCCCTCCACGGCCCGACAAGAACGAGCCCTGCAACAACCTCGTCGTACCGAACACGCCCGGTGCAGTAGACGACATCGGCCTGCCGCGGCGCATGTCGGAGCGGCGGGAAACCACGCTGCGCATCCGGTACGGAAACATGCAGTCCTTCGACATGAACTGGACGGCAAGCGTCTGGGCCTGTGCCCGACCAACCCAGTGGAGTACGTCCGATCCCCTCGGCAACCAGCCCTACTGCGTCGCCCGCCAGAACTCGATGCAGTTCATGATGCTGCAATCGGTCCAGACCATGGAAAACGGCAATGCCGTGACGCCGACCATGGGTCGCGCCTATCAGATTACAGCGCAGATGCTGAGCAAGCTGCCGAAGAAGAACAATGTGCAGCGCGAGGCATTCGACACAATCTCGCTGAACGGCCGCGACGCCATACGCATCGTGTTCAGCTATTCGACGCCACAGGGTCAACGGACCGCGGTGCTGGTCGCCTTTGCCGCCCATGGCGGCGTGATCACGATGGGCTATACCTTTGCGTCCGCCGAGCGGGCGACTTTGCTGCCCGTCGCCAATCTGATGCTCGTCGGCATTCGGGTATAGCCCAAGCGCACCGCACCCTTCAGTAGCGGCTCGGTGGCGCCGGGCCTGCGTCCTTGACCGGCAGCAAGTAGGTCCAGATTTTCCGGCGAATGGGACCGGCATGCCACCAGTCGTCGTAGGTAACGACGTGGCAGCCGATGATGAAGAACGACGTGAGAATGAACGCGATCCGGTAGATGGTCGGCACGACCCATGACCGGTCGAAAAGGCCGGCGCCCGGCCCCCAGAACTTGGCCGTTTCATAGTAGTTCTTGAGAGCAGGCAATGGCGCATCGACGTTGCCCATCGCCGTATAGACGAGTTGCAGATGCTGGTACGCGTCTTCGATCCCGCCGAAATTCACCTTCCAAGCGAACGCGTAGACCACGAACAGGACAGCAGCCTCGATGAGCGAAAGCCGGCGTTTGCGGTGGTAGACCGCCACGACCAGTCCGGCATGCCCAGTATAGAAAAATCCCCACAACGCCAGCAGATATGCCTCGAAGCCCGCCACGGCCGAAAGCATTTGCCCATAGTCATCGATTTTCATCGGCGATCTCCCCCGATGGCACTCTACTCATTTGGTTGCCGCGTACAACCATTCCGAGCAGCGGGAACGAGCCGCGCGTTTTAGCCATTCGCCATGATCGAGCGGTAGATCGCGGCCTTCTCCCGTAGAGGCAAACGATCGATGGCACCGAACAGGCGCAGCATCAGATCGCATTGCCGGGCCTTCGGCTGATCCTTGAGATCGCGGAACGCGGCCATGTCGGCCTCGTCGAACGGCGGCTGCGCGAGCGTCCGCGCATGCTCGTATGCGGCGCCCAGTTCCTCGCCCGATGGAAGCTTGTTGCCGGGATCGCTCGACTTGTAGGCCGTGACCATGGCGCGCTGGCGGGCCGACAGCGCCGCATCGACCCGCAGGTTGGGCGAGGTGCGGTTGACGCCGGTCATCGCATAGTCGGCGCAGGCCTCGTCCGAAACGCTTCGAAAGGCCAGCAGCGTTGCCACCGTGCCGTCGCCCCAGGCCGCGACCGCGGCGTCGGAGCCGCGCTGGGCCACCGGCATCACCTTGCTGCGGAAGGTGGCGGCGGCGGCCTTCGCGACAGCCTGCAGCATCGCGGGATCGTTCATTCCCCCGCGCTGCTCGCGCAGGATCGGCAGCAGACCCTTCCGGAGATCGGTCTCTATGGCGGGGTCGAGCGCGAAAACGTCGAGCAGGACGGGATCCTGGGCAATCATGCGCCCCCGCACGATCGACCAGGCATAATCGTCGCTGCGTTCGAAAGCGAACATCTCGACCTGAGGCCGCGCAACGGCAAACCCGGCACCGACGGCAAGCGCCGCGACGAAGCCCAGGCCGAGCCGTCTCGTCACGCTGCGTCCCTTCGTGAACTGCGCCACGAGCGCCACCGCCACGCCGACGCCCAGCGCCGATATCACCGGATAAAGACTCTGCATCACTCCTCTACGCGGCCTGCAGTTAGCCGTTCCGACGGCGCATGTTTCATGGTTCGAAACGGCGCAGCGCCGCCGGTCTCATCGTAAGCGGTGCGTAAGGACCAGGCGTCATCGTTTCAACAAGTCCACAAGGGGCTTCGAGGAACCAGCATGGCGAAACCGCTCTGGCCGAACGTGAGCAGCATCCAGTACCGCAAGGACCGCAACCCGATGCGGCCCACGGACAGCGAGAATAAACGCGATCGCTGAGGCCGGCCCGGCAAGGGGTCATCGCGACAGCAAGCGAAGGCCGGCGATCGACACGATGCCCGCAAGGACGAGGCGGATCGCGCGCTCGGAAAGGCGCCGTGTGAAGACGACGCCGAGGGCGGCGCCGAGCAGCGCAACGGCCGCGAAAAGCGGAAACTCCGGCGCGAGCTGCTGCCCCGACAGCAGGGCGCCGGCCAGGCCGGTGATCGAATTGCCGAGGATGAAGGGCGCGGACAGGCCGGCCGCTTCCCGGGACCGCGCCCACCCCAACACGATCAGGGCTGGCGCCACGAACACGCCGCCACCGATGCCCGACAAGCCCGAAAGGAGACCCGCCGCCGTGCCGAGCACCGCCCATCCCGCCAGGGTGCTACGGCGCGAGAGGGGGCCACCGGCCCATAGCGCATCCTTCGGCCGCACCACCATCAAGGTCGCGGCAACGAGCAGCAGAGCGCCGGTCACCATCGTATAGACGCCCGGCGAAAGCGCGATGAGCCCACCGATGAAAGACGCCGGAAGCGCGGGCACGGCGAGCGTGGCCAGCCGCCGCCAGTCGATCAGCCCCGCCACGTGCAGACGCCACGTCGTATAGGCCGCCGCCACGACGTTCATGGCGAGCCCGGTAGGACGCAGCTGGTCGACCG
>JAKFVZ010000024.1 GCA_021732965.1 Reyranella sp. | reverse complement strand
CGGAGTCTAGCCGCATGAACGCAATCGTCCCCGACTCTATTTCGTAGAAAGATGGATAGCCGTGGGCCAACCCATCTCGAATCTCGCCAAACTTGGCGACCCGGCCGCACAAATCCGCTGTCCGCTACGTGAAGGACGCGAGTTCAGGGATCTTTCGGGTGGTTTTGCGCAGAAAACGCAAGTGGCGGCTCATGGCTCGTGGCGGCTCTTGTTCGATGCGTTTTGCCGCTGGCAAGCCATGTACTGCGGCGACTGCCGCGCGGACCGGGAAGTCTAAGAACCCCCACTGTGTCATGATCTTGCCGATGTGCGGATACAGTTCTGAGACGCGCCAAGGCTGAAACTCGATAACTGTGCCCATGCCCAAGCCCCCTCTCAGGACGCGAAGATTGGGTGTCGGCGATCAATTGCGCAATAGCAGTTGCATTCCTAAGTCGACCTTCCCCCAAATCGGAAGCCGCCGACCCGAGCAGGCGCATGCCAATATTGTTCAGGTGCGCAGGGTGAGGCCGCCATCGACCACAAGCTCGTGGCCGGTGATGAAGTCCGCCTCGTCGGAGGCCAGCAGCAGCGCGCCGCGGGCGATGTCGATGGGTTGGCCGAGCCGGCGGAGCGCCGCCTTCTTCTCCCAGACCTCGCGAATCTCCGGCTTGTCGAAGTTGGTCCGCGTCATGCCGCTGTAGATGGCGCCCGGGCAGATGTAGTTGGCGGTGATGTTGAACTTCCCCAGTTCCAGCGCCAGCGTGCGCGTGAGCCCGCCGACACCCGCCTTGGAGGCGCAATAGGCCGCCAGGCCATAGTCGGTGTCGAAGGCCATGACCGACGCCGTGTTGACGATGCGCGCCCGGCCCTTGTCGCGGGCCCTGAGCTTCAGCGCCGGGATGGCCTCGCGGCAGAGCCGGAACATTCCGCGCACGTTGACGTCGTTCACCCGGTCCCACATCTCGTCGGTCATTTCCTCGACGAAGGCCCGCCCGCTGACGCCGGCATTGTTGAACAGGATGTCGAGCGCGCCGAAGCGGTCGAGCGCGGCGGCGACGATCCTCTTCGGCGCGTCGTCGCCCGTGATGTCGGCGGCGAACGACACGATCGACGCGTTGCCCGCATGCGCGGTGTCGATCGCCGATTCGGGGCGGTTGACCGCCAGGACCTGCGCGCCTTCGTCGGCAAAGAGCTTTGCCGACGCCTCGCCGATGCCCGAGGCGGCACCGGTCACGATCGCGATCTTGCCCGATAGTCTGCCCACGCGAGCCTCCGTCCTTGTCAGGCGACTTCGATGATGACCTTGCCGGTCGCCTTGCGCGACAGCAGGGCGTTCATGGCGTCGGCCGCCTTCTCCAGCGGGAAACGCATGGAGATGTGCGGCTTCAGCTTGCCCTCGCCGTACCAGGCCAGCATCTCGTCGAAGTTCTTGCGCGCCTCGGCGGGCTCGCGACCCCGCCAGGCACCGTAGAACACGCCGCGCACGTCACAGCTCTTCAGCAATGCGAGGTTGGCCGGCAGCGAGGGGATGCGGCCGGCCGCGAAGCCCACCACGAGGAGGCGGCCGTACCAGGCGATGCAGCGCACCGATTCGTCAAAGGCGTCGCCGCCAACCGCGTCGTAGATGATGTCCGCGCCGTTGCCGCCGGTCAGTTCCTTGACCTTGTCGCGCATCTTCTCCTTGGCGTAGTTCACGAACATCGTGGCGCCGTACTTCCGGCAGATCTCCATCTTCTCGTCGGAGCCGACGGCGGCGATGACCTTGAGGCCCATCAACGCGCCCAGTTCGACGGCGGTGAGGCCGACGCCGCCCGAGGCGCCTGTGACGAGAAGCGTCTCGCCTGGCTTGTAGCTGCTGCGCTGCTTCAGCGCGTAGTACGAGGTACCGTATGTCATGGTGAATGCGGCGCCGTCCTCGTAGCTCATGTTCTTCGGCATCGGCAGGAGCTGGATCTGGTCGACCACGGCCTCGCTGGCATAGCCGCCATGACCGATCATGCCGATCACGCGGTCGCCGACCTTGTAGCCGGTGACGCCCTCGCCCACTTCGGTGATGTCGCCCGCGATCTCGTGGCCCGGCGCGAAGGGGCGCGGCGGCTTGAACTGGTACTTGTCCTGGATGATCAGCGTGTCCGGGAAGTTGACGCCGGCCGCCCTGGTCGCGACGCGCACCTGCCCCTTGCCCAGCGGCTTGGACGGCATCTCCACCAGCTTCAGGCTCTCCGGCCCGCCCGGCGTTTCGCTCAGCATTGCGCGCATCGTCTCGCTCCCGTGTCTCGTGTTTCGTCCTGTGGCGCCCTTGATACGATGGCGGGCCGGCCAGCGTCCATCCATGCTAGGAAGGCTCGACTTTCGCGAGGAGAAAGATGGCAGGGCTTTACTACGAGGACTTCACCGTCGGCCGCGTGTTCGAGCACGAATGGACCCGCACCGTGACGGAGATGGACAATGTCCTCTTCAGCTCCCTCACGATGAACGTGCAGCCGCTTCATTTGGACGAGGAATTCGCCTCGAAGACCGAGTTCGGCCAGCGCATCGTGAACAGCCTGTTCACGCTCGGCCTGATGATCGGCATCACGGTGAACGACACGACGCTCGGCACCACCATCGCCAATCTCGGCATGACCGACGTGCGTTTTCCCAAGCCCGTGTTCCACGGCGACACTGTGCGCGTGCGCACCCGGGTGGTGAGCCTGCGCGAGAGCAAATCGCGGCCAGACGCCGGCATCGTCGAATTCGCCCACACCGCGATCAACCAGCGCGACGAGATCGTCGCCGAATGCACCCGCCAGGCGCTGATGCGCAAGAAGCCCAGGAGCTGAAGTCCGATGCGTTCCTTCCTGTTCGTCCCCGCCGATTCCGAGCGCAAGCTCGCCAAGGGTCCCGCCTCCGGTCCCGACGGGCTGATCCTCGACCTCGAGGATTCGGTCGCCACCGACCGCAAGATGATCGCCCGCGACATGGCGCTGGCCTACCTGAAGAGCGCTGACCGGGCAGGGCCGAAGCTCTATGTCCGCGTCAACGCACTCGACACCGGCCTCACGCTCGGCGACCTCGCCGCCGTCATGCAGGGCAAGCCCGACGGCATCGTGTTCCCGAAATGCGTCGGACAGGCCGATCTCGACCTGATGTCGAACTATCTCGATGCACTGGAGGCACGCGAGGGCATCGAACGCGACGCGACGCGCATCCTCACCATCGCGACGGAGAGCGCCGCGGCGATCCTGGCGCTGACGGCGGCCCCCGCCAGGCATGCCCGCCTGATTGGCCATTCCTGGGGCGGCGAGGATCTGATGGCCGATCTCGGCGCGCTGGCGAAGGGCCCCTCGCCCGGCGTCTACGACGACACGTTCAAGCTGGCCCGCACCGTCAACCTGATGGCCTCGGTGGCCGCCGGCGTCACCGCCTACGACACGGTCTATCCCGACATAAAGAACGTCGAGGGCTTGCGGGCCGAGGCACGGGACGCCCGCCGCATGGGCTATGGCGGCAAGATCGCCATCCATCCCGACCAGGTCGCCATCATCCACGAGGTCTTCACGCCGAGCGAGGCCGAGATCGACTGGGCCAACCGCGTCATCGCGACTTTCGAGGGCAATCCGGGTGCCGGCGTCCTCACCATGGATGGCAAGATGCTGGACAAGCCGCACCTTGTGTTGGCCCGTCGCCTGGTCGCGCGGACGGGTGAATGAAGGACAATTTTGGCCTTCTCGACGCGCTCGACCGGCTGTTCGCGGGTGACCGCCGGTCGGTCCTCTCGCTGGACGAGTTCCTCGCCGGCCTCGAAGGCCGCTCCTACGCCTTCGCCATCCTGGCGGTGAACATCGCCAACGTCATTCCAACCGGCATCCCGTGGCTGTCGACGATCACCGGCGTGCTGATGCTGTATCTCCTCGCGCAATACTTCGCCGGAAGACCCGTACCGTCGCTGCCGCGCGCCATCGGAAGGCGCGGCCTGCCGCGCGGCAAGCTTCAGGATTTCCTGGACAAGGCTCGCCGCTTCATCCGGTGGCTTGAGAACACCGTCCATGCGCGGCGCGAGGGATGGGTGAATGGCACGCCACGCCGGGCGATGCAGTTCGCCTGGGCAGCCAACGTGCTGATCCTCGCCTTGCCGATTCCGTTCGACAATCTGTTCCCGGCCTGGGCGATCCTCTTCTTCTGTTTTGCCCTGATCGAAGATGACGGCGTGATGGCAATTCTGGGATGGATCATGACCGTGATCACCGCCTTCTGGACTGTGTTTCTGTTGATGGTCGGCCATGCCGCGATCTCGGCCGCAATTTCGACGCTGAGGGCCGTCATGTTCGACTGATGACGAACATGGCCAATAACTCCCGCCCCCTGCTCGCCGCCCTCGACCGGGGGGAATCCCTGCCGGCTTCCTGGTACACCGATCCCGCCATCACCGAACGCGAGATCGCGCAGATCTTCCGCAAGAGCTGGAACTATGTCGGACCGCTGTCGCAGTTGAGCGCGGTCGGCGACTACATCACCGGCTATGCCGGCCGGGTGCCCGTCGCCATCGTGCGCAACGAGAAGGGCCTGGCCGGCTTCGTGAACGTCTGCCGCCATCGCCGGCACGAGGTCCTGAAGGGCCGCGGCAACGCGAAGAGCCTGCAATGCGGCTACCACGCCTGGACCTACGATCTGGAAGGCGGCCTGAAGCGCGTGCCGCGCTCGACTTCCGAGCCCAACTTCAATCTCGCTGACTTCCCTCTGCTGCCGATTCGCGCCGAGGCGCTGGGACCGTTCGTCTTCGTCAATCTCGACGCCGACGCGCCGAGCGCGAAGTCGCTCTATGGCCCGGTCCTCGACCTGATCGCCGCGAGCGGCGTCGACCTCGACACGCTCGTTCACTACAGCCGAGAGGAATGGCAGTCAGGCGCCAACTGGAAGACGATGCTCGAGAACTATCTCGAATGCTATCACTGCGCCGTCGCCCACCCCGGCTTCAACGCCGCCATCGATGTGCGGCCCGACGTCTACACGCTGAAGACGCACGGCCATTTCTCGAGCCAGAGCGGCCAGGTCCGGCCGGCCGCCCTCGAAGGAAAGAGCAAGATCGAGCTATACGACGTCGCCGGCGCGGTGACGCAGTCGCAGTATCACTTCCTGTGGCCGAACGTGACGATCAACATCAATCCGGGTTTCCCCAACCTGTCGATCGACGTCTGGACGCCGAACGGCCCGAACGCGACCGACGGCTTCTCCGAGCAATTCTTCGGCCCGGGCGTGAGCGAGGACTTCGCGAAGTCGCTGGTCGCCTTCAACAAGCAGGTGGCGGCGGAAGACGACGCGCTGACCGATTCGGTTCAGCGCGGCCTCCTGGGTGGAATTCCCGATACCGGCCGCTTCCTGACCAACAGCGAGCACCTCGTCATCCACTTCCAGAAGATGATCGTGGAAGCGAGCAGTTCTTAACCCTTGTCATCCTGAGCGCAGCGAAGGATCTCAAGCCAGCCAGGGAGTGCGCTGGTCGTTCCGTCTAATACGACCGCGGCAATCCGAGCACGTGCTCGGCGACGAAGTTCAGGATCATGTTCGTGGAGATCGGCGCCACGGTGTAGAGGCGCGCTTCGCGGAACTTGCGCTCGACGTCGTATTCCTCGGCGAACCCGAAGCCGCCATGGGTCTGCACGCACATCTCGGCCGCAGCCCACGAGGCTTCCGACGCCAGCATCTTGGCCATGTTGGCCTCGGCGCCGGCGTTGATGCCGGCCTCGTACATGGCGGCCGCCTTGCGCACCATCAGGTCGGCCGCCTCGATCTGCGTATAGGCCCGTGCGATCGGATACTGCACGCCCTGGTTCTGGCCGATGGCGCGGCCGAACAGCTTCCGCTCCTTGGCGTAGTTCACCGCCCGTTCGATGAACCACTTGCCGTCGCCGATACACTCCGACGCGATCAGCACGCGCTCTGCATTCATGCCGGAGAGGATGTAGCGGAAGCCCTGCCCCTCCTCCCCGATGAGGTTCTCGGCCGACACTTCCATGTTGTCGAAGAACACTTCGGTGCTGTTGTGGTTCATCATCGTGCGGATCGGCCGGATGGTGAGGCCCTTGCCCAGCGCCGAGCGCATGTCGACGAGGAACACCGAGAGGCCTTCCGTCTTCTTCTGGGTCTGGTCGCGCGGCGTGGTGCGGGCGAGCAGCAGCATCAGGTCGGAATGCTCGGCGCGGCTGGTCCACACTTTCTGGCCGTTCACGACATAGGTGCTGTTGTCCTTCTTCACCGCCGTGGTGCGCAGGCTGAGCGTATCGGTGCCGCTCGACGGCTCGGTGACGCCGAAGGCCTGCAGGCGCAGTTCGCCGGTGGCGATCTTGGGCAGGTAGCGTTCCTTCTGCTCCTTGTTCCCGTGCCGCAGCACCGTGCCCATGATGTACATCTGGGCGTGGCAGGCGGCCGCGTTGCAGCCGGCCTTGTGGATTTCCTCCAGCACCGCGCTGGCGGCTGAAATGCCGAGACCGGCGCCGCCATATTCCTCGGGGATCAGGATCGACAGCCAGCCTGCTTCGGTGAGCGCCTTCACGAAGGCCGTCGGATAGCCGCGTTCGCGATCGAGATCGCGCCAGTAGGCGCCGTCAAACTTGAGGCAGAGCTGGCGAACCGCGTCGCGGATCTCGGGATGCGTCGGAGCGTAGGGATTTTCCATGGCGCGCAAGCTAGTCCGCGCCTTCCCCCCGTGCAATGCGACCAAGCTTGTCCACCAGAGGTCCGTGGATTTCGGGACCGAAACCATCGACCGTGGCCTCGCGCAGCGCGGTCACGCCGTCGACCGCACCCGCATCGTCGACGGTCGCCTGCGTGACGGCGAGGTCGCGTTCCGCCGTCAGGAATTTCGCAATGACCGGCTGCCAGTCCGGGCGCAGCACCGCCAGAGCCGCCATCAGCCCGTAGGCGCCCCAGTTCGATACGCCGGCGACCACGAGGTGATCGCACGAGGTGACGCTGGCGATCTCCGCGCCGTTGGGCACATGCCGCGCGACGAGGCCCGCCGGCAGCTTGCCCATGCCGATCTCGTTGCCACCGTCGCCGACGGCGAGCCTGGCCCAGTCGCCGCCCTCGAACAGCGTGTGGAGCGGCGCCGTCCACGGCGACACGTCGACCCCGCGCATGTTGCGCGGCCGGCCGTCGGCGCTCGGGCCGCAGCGCTCGATGGCGACGACGTGAGTGAGGTTCTCTTCGCGCCAGCGCCGCGCCGTCTCGTCGATCGCGCCGCCGTCATTCAGCGGGATCTCGTCGACCAGCACGGGCTCGCCCGTGGCGCGGACCGCGGCCCGCACCGCCTCGACGCTGGGCGTGTCGACGGCGATGCGCGCGGGCACGCCGCAGGCCACCAGCGCGGCCGCGAGCAGGGCAGTTCCCACCGGACCGTCGGTCTCCGTCGCGTCGCCGCGAGGCACGAAGAACCCGGTAATAAGTCCCACCCGCGTGGCCGTGGCCAGCGACCGTGCGGCCGCCGCCAGCCCGCCGCGATTGGCGTCGATCAGTTCCTGCGTCTTGCGACCGAGATCGCGGCACACCAGGTCTTCGATCGCGGCGAGGCGGCGATCCTGCTCACTTGTCCTTGGCGACATAAACACCCTTCCAGTCCACCGGCGAATCGTCGATCAGGGCGTCGAGTCGTCCGCGCATCATCTCGTAATATGTCTGGCGCCAGCCCGCCGTCTCGGCGGTGGCCTGGCAGGTTCCGATCATCTCAAGCGCCTCGGCGAAGGCGCCGCTGCGATAGAGCCTGAGGAATTCGTCCTGGCAAGCCTGGAGCGCACGATAGCCGCTCGTCATGGCCACGGCGGTATCGCCCAACAGGGCGAAGACGCGCTCGGGCTCGGTCTTGCCCTTTACGGTAATGAGGTCGATCTCCAGCGTCGCATAGTCCTCGACCGCCTCGCGCGTCTTGCGGCCGATGATGATGCCGACGCCGTAGGTCTTGCACTGGCCTTCGAGGCGCGAGGCAAGGTTCACGTCGTCGCCCAGGCAGGAATAGGTGAAGCGCTGCGTCGAGCCGAAATTGCCGACCGAGGCGGGCCCAGTGTTCAGGCCGACGCCGATGTTCACCGGAATGTGCTTGCGCCCCTCGGCCGCCGCCTCGGCCTTCCATTCCTCGTTCAGTACGGCGAGACGGGACTGCATCGCCAGCGCCGCGTCGCACGCCCGCGCAGCGTGGCGTTCGACCGGCAGCGGCGCGTTCCAGAACGCCATGATGGCGTCGCCCATGTACTTGTCGATGGTTCCCTTGAGACCCAGAATCAGGTCCGTCATCGGCGTCAGGAAGCGGTTCATGAACCGAGTCAGCCCGTGCGGGTCGAACTGCTCGGAAATTGTGGTGAAGCCACGCACGTCGGTAAACATCACCGTGATCTCGCGCTGCTCGCCGCCGAGCTGCAGCAGGCTCGGATTGCGCGCCAGCTGCTCGACCAGGTCGGGCGACAGGTACATGCCGAAGGCGCCGCGGATCTCCGCGCGCTCCCGCTCCGTGCGCATGAAGGCCAGCGCCGTACCGCCGACATAGATCGCCGCGAAGGTGACCGGCGGATAGATCGGGTCGAACAGCAGCTGATAGTTCGAGTAGGCGATCCACGGCACGGCGAGACCAATGCCGATAAAGACCGTCGCGACGACCGCCATCTTGCCGGCCGACAGGCGCGGCAGCAGCACGACCAGCAGCAGGCCGATGATCGCGAGGTAGAGGAACTCCGCGCCGTCGGCATAGTCCGGCCGGGCCAGGAACTTCTGCTCCAGCATCTGCTCGGCGAGCTGGGCATGCAGCTCGACGCCCGGCACGGCGTCCTGCACCGGGGTGTTGCGCAGGTCCTTCAAACCGATGGCGCTGGTGCCCACGAAAAAGACGTTGCCTTCGATCTTCTCCGCCGGCACCTCGTCGTTCAGAATAGCGCGAGCGGAAATGAACCGCTCCTCCTTGTGGCCGGTGTCGTAGACGATGAGGCGGCCGCGCGCGTCGGTCGGCACTTCGAGGTTGCCGGTCCTGATCGCCACGATGCCGGTCTTCTCGCCGAACGACATCTCCCCGCTCGCGCCCGAGGATTTGATCAGATAGGTCGACGCCTCCTGCGCGACGCGCAGCGCCTCGATCGACAGCGACGGAAACAGGCCCTCATATCCCGCCACCCGGAACATCATCGGCACGCGGCGGATCACGATGCTGTCGACGTCGGTGTTGACGCTGCCGTTGCCCTTGGCCGCCGCCTCCAGGATGTCGAGGGATTTCACGGTGCCACCCTGCTCCGGCAGGAACTGGCTGGGCTGGTAGCCCGCGAAAGCGACGCCGTGGAAGGTGCGCGG
>JAKFVZ010000025.1 GCA_021732965.1 Reyranella sp. | reverse complement strand
CCGCATCACCACCGAGGCCCCCTTCCCGATGCCGTTCATGATGACCTCGGCCAGGGCGTCGTCGATCATCCGCCGCGGCCTCGCCCTGAACCGGCCGCGCGTCGCCTTCCCGATCGGGACGAAGGCCGCCGTCTGGCTGGGTACGACCCTGCCCGGGCGCTGGTCCGCGAGATTGCTCGGCGCCGGCTAGCGCTTCTCGAGCTTGCGCAGTTCCTCGTAGACGCGGTTCGCGGCGATCTCGACGCCCTTGTCGGTCCAGTGCGCGTCGCTGCGCCGGTAGGCGCCACGCACGCCCTCGAAGTCCTTGCGCAGGTCGACGTACCGGATCTGCGTTCTGGCCAGGGCTTCGAGCAGCCGGTCCTGCCGGTATTCGGCGATCACGTTGAAAGCGTAGAAGCGCGGCCACGGCTTCCAGTAGGCCACATAGTCGGGATCGACGGTGCCCGGCGGCACGATGAACAGGACCAGCGGCACGCCGCGCTCGCGGGCGGCGCGATCCATCGCCGTCAACCACGACAAAGTTGCCTGGATGTCGCCATCCTTCACCAGACGCGCCGCCTGCTCTTTCGTCGTGGCTTCGAAGTAAGGGGATTTCTCGATCTCGGACTTTGTCATGAGATTGAGGATCCAGCCTTGCAGCGACTCGTCGTCGACCTTGCCCGAGGCGTAGGCCCGCCAGAAGGAATCGCCGCCCCGGCCGAAGATGGCGGCGATCTGTTGCTCCGTGAGGTCCGGGTAGTAGTAGCGTTTGACATGACGCACGAGTGCCTGCGTGCGTTCCGCAGCGGGCAGGCGGGCGATCTTCGCCAGCGTGTCGAATTCCTGCGGCACCGGCTTGTTGGTCGTCAGCATCTCCGACAGGCGCAGGCGATTGACCAGCACCCAGTTGGCATTCGGCATGACGTTGCCCAGGATCGACCCGCCCGGCGCCTCGCTGACCAGGCTCGGCAGAATGCCTTGCCCGTAACCCTGCCCGTCATAGAGGAAGTCGTTGCCCGAGAAGAAGAACACCGCAAGCGCATCGGGCGACAGGAAGAAGGCCACGTCGCGCATCCGGTAGTAGTAGCTGCGCGGCCCGGTGGCCGAGATGCCGAGATTGATCATCTCGGCATTCGGCTGGCCCGCCGCGATGAAGCGCCGTTCGACTTCGCCCGGCAGGGTGAGGCGCGTGAGCTGGAATTCGAGATAGCTGTCGCCGACGAAGACCGCGCGGTAGCCGCCGCCCGCGGGCCTGGCGATGCTGCGTTCCTTGTCGCGCATACCCCATGAATTGTAAGGCTCGAAGATCCACGGCTTGTCCGCGAGGCCGCTGAAGTCGCTCGACTGCACGTTGACCGGCGGAGTGGAACGCAGCGCTCGCGCGGGCCACGACGGCGCTTCCAATGACGCGAGCACCTCGAGACCCGCCAGCGTAATGCCGGCCAGGATCAGGCCAAATACGATCGCGTAAATCCGCTTGCGGCCGTTCTCAGTCATCGCCCCGCGTAATATAGGGTGATTCCGAAACGGTCCAGCGAGCGGGACGTTCCTGCCGGAAGATCTGCCGCAAATGAACCTCGTCCGGCCCGTCTACAATCCGCAGCATGCGCGCGACGGCATAGGCGCGATGGATCGGCGCATCGTCGCTGCCGCCCATGGCACCGAACAGTTGCATCGCCCGATCGGCGATGCGCTGGGCCATTTCCGGCACCGCGACCTTGACCATGGAAACGTCGCGCCAAACGGCCTGATGGCCGTCGCTGTCCAGACGCTCGGCCGTGCGCAGCACCAGCAGCCGGGCCTGCTCGATCTAGATGCGGGAGCGGGCGATGGCCTGTTGCGTCGAATCGTAATCGATCACCGCCCGGCCGAAGGTGCGCCGTTCGGCGGCCCGCGCCATCATCAGTTCGACCAGGACCTCGCAGCTCCCGATGGCACGCATGCAGTGATGCAGCCGTGCCGGCCCCAGCCGCACCTGTGCCGCGGCAAAGCCCTCGCCTTCCTCGCCCAGCAGGTTCCCGGCCGGCACACGCACATCCTTGAAGTCGAGTTCGGCGATGGGCGCGATACTGTCTTCCCAGCCGAGGAAGCGCAGCTCGCGCACGACCCGCAGGCCGGGCGACGGCATCGGCACGATAACGCAGGAATGCCGGCCGGTACGCGTCGCCTCGGGCCGCGACACGCCCATCACAATCACGAAGGCGCAGGCGGAATGCGCGCCGCCGGTGATGTACCACTTGCGGCCGTTGATCACCCAGTCGTCGCCGTCGCGGCGCAGGCTCGTGGCGATGTTGGTCGCATCGGACGAGGCGACGTCGGGCTCGGTCATGCCGAAAGCCGAGCGGATGCGGCCGTCCAGCAGCGGCTCGAGCCAGCGCTGCTTCTGCGCCGCGTTCGCCACGTGCTGCAGCATGATCATGTTGGGCACGTCGGGCGCCTGGGCGTTGAACACTTCCGGCGCCCACGGCAGGCGGCCCGTGATCTCGGCGATCGGCGCATAGTCGCGATTGCTCATGCGGTCCGGCAGGCCGAGGTTCCACAGACCGGCGGCACGTGCCCCGGCCTGCAGCCCTGCCATGAACGGCGGCGTTCCCTTGTGTGTGGAGACATGCGCCGCCCATTCGCGATGGCGCGGCAGGATCTCGGTGTCGAAGAAGGCTACGACGGCAGCCAGCAGGTCCGTGGTCATTTCATCTGGTTGGTGAGAAGCGCGGCCACGCCGCCCTGGTCCTTGCCGTACTTCAACAAGGCCGAGCGTCCGCCCGCGGCATAGGCGGCGACGGCGCCCAGCAGGCGCTTGAGCTGATCCGGACTCGACCGGTCGAACCTGCAATAGGCGCCGCGCGTCAACTTGGCGATCTGCGGGAACAGGCGCGAGGCCGTGCGATCGTCACCTTCCTGGAATATGAACACGGGCAGGCCGAGCAAGCCGAGCTGGCCCGCCTCGTGGCCGACCGCGTCCACATCCTCCTCACAGCAATCGCCCACGAAGACCACGGCGTCGAGCCGGCTCTCGCGGCGCTGGTCTCCGGCATAGCGCAGCAGCCGCGCGATCTGCGTACGGCCGGCGGCGCAGCGCACCCCACCCATCAGGCGCGCCAGCTCGCGGCCGTCCGACGTCCACTTGCTCACCTTGAACTCCTCGAAGCCGCGATAGAAAGCGAGCCGCACGTCGAGGCCGCCCAGCGCATCGGCGGCGACGAACATCTCGCCTTGAATTGCGCAGGCATGGTCCCATGTCGGTTCGCGGCTCGCCGTCGCGTCCATGGCGAACAGCAGCCGGCCGCGTCCGCCCGGCGTGCGATTGGCCGGCAAGTTGCCGACCTCGCGCACGAAGGCATCGACTTCTTTCGCACCTGCGGTAGACGGAACACTGGGTTTGTCGGCCACGTCCTTTGACCCTCTGCGATGCCTTCAATATGGTGCAGCCGCGCCTACGCGCCAACATTTAAGCATGACCGGAAACGCCCCCTCCTTCGCCACGCTGCTGCTGCGCGTCTTCCTGCCATTCGCGCTCGCCTACTTCCTCTCCTACATCTTCCGCGGCGTGAACGCGGTGATCTTCCCGTATCTCGAACGGGATGTCGGCATCACCGCGGGCGACCTCGGCCTTCTTACCTCGGCCTTCTTCCTGTTCTTCGCCGGCTGCCAGCCGATCCTCGGAGTCATGCTGGATCGCTACGGGCCGCGCCGCGTGCAGGCGGTGCTGCTGGCGATGGCCGCGATCGGCTCGGCGCTGTTTGGCCTCAGCCTTTCGCTCGGCGAACTGATCGTGGCGCGCGTGCTGATCGGCCTCGGATTCGCGGGCGGCCTGATGGCCGCGATCAAGGCGATCACGCTCTGGTATCCGCCGGAACGCTGGGGACTGATCACCGGCTTCCACATGATGGCGGGCGGCCTGGGCTCGATGGCGGCGACCCTGCCGATCCAATGGTCTCTCTCGGTCATCAGCTGGCAGGGACTGTTCTTCTGGCTGGCCGGCCTCTGCCTCGTCGTCTCGGCGATCCTGTTCACCGTCGTGCCCGAACGCGGCGCTCCCGCACAGCAGGGCACCTTGCGCGACCAGTTCCGCATCACCGGCATCGTGCTGACCAACGGCTTCTTCTGGCGCATCCAGCCGCTGCTCACCTTCCAGCAGATGGCGTTCATCGCCGCGATCACGCTGTGGATCGGGCCCTGGCTGCGCGATGTCGGCGGTATCGCCAGTCACGAGGCCCGCGCCGACATCCAGCTCTACACGACGGCCGTGATGACCGCGGGCTTCGCGCTGAGCGGCGTGCTGGCCGGCGCCTTCCGCCGCATCGGCGTCAGCGACTTCGCCTCGGCCAACCTCGTCAGCGTTCTGTTCACCCTGGTCTGCGCCTGGATCGCCTTCCTGCCATCGTTCCATCCGGTCGCGGCCTGGCTGCTGTTCGGCTTCCTCGGCGCCTATCCGATCCAGTACATGCCGCTGCTCGCCCGCTCGTTCCCGCCGCAATATGCCGGCCGGGTCAGCACCAGCTCGAACCTCGTGGTCTTCACGGTGATCTTCGCCGGACAGTGGGCGATCGGCAAAGTCGTCGACCTGTGGCCGCGCACCGCCACCGGCTACTCGCCCGACGGCTACAGCTGGTCGTTCGGCCTGCTGTTCATCCTGCAGGTTGCGGGTCTGGCGTGGCTTCTTCTGTCGCGGGCGCGTCCGCTTCTGCAGGAGCGACCCCCGGCAGGTTGAGCGACGCCACGAGGTCGCGCACTTCCTGGCGCGCCGCGACGTGGCTCAATGTCAGGGACGGCCCCTTCCCGCCACGCTTCAGGTCGAGCAGCGTGAGACCGGTCAGGAAAAGCTCCTTGTAGATCACGCGCTCGCTGAGGCCCGCGGCAACGCGGAAGCCGATGCGCCTCGCCAGTGCGTCGATCACCGTGCCCATGTCGCGCTTGTTGCGCGCGGCAAGCGACGACAGGCGATTGCGCATCACGATCCAGTCGACCGGCCGGCCGCCCTCGACGGCGCGAATCTGGCGCTGCTTCCATACCGCCTCGGCATAGATCGAGGGCCGCACGATCTTCAGCGTGTCCGGATCGACGCGCGCCAACAGGTCGAGGTCGATGAAACTGTCGTTCAGCGGCGTCAACAGCGTATCGGCCCATGTATGGGCGAGCCGGCTGAGATGGGTGTCGCTGCCCGGTGTGTCGACGATCACGAAGTCGGCCGCGCCCACCGCCGGCTCCAGCGCCGCCGCGAGCCGCGCACGCTCGTCGGCTTCGGCCTCGCGGCGGTCGTTCAGGGTCGAGATCAGCACCGGCGTATGCAGCGGCATGGGCAGGTCCATGCCCTTTTTTGCGGCATAGGCGGCGCGGTTCTCGACGTAGCGGCTCAGTGTGCCCTGCCGCGCGTCGAGATCGAGCGTCGCCACGCGCGCGCCGTCGTTCATCAGCGACACGGCGATGTGCAGCGCCGTCGTCGACTTCCCCGAGCCGCCCTTCTCGTTGCCGATCACGAGGACGTGTCCGCGGCCCTCGACCCGAGGCGCCTGCGTCTGGGCGATGCTCGGGTTGGGCGCCGGTTGGAATCCCTCGCTCACGATGCCTTGCGGATCCAGACGGCGGTGTCGTGGAACACCGCGCCGCCGTTGGGCCAGCCGGGATCGGCGGAGGTCAGCGCATTGATGCCGATGCCGGTCTCGAAGTTGCGGTTGGGCCAGATGCCCTCGACCACCACGACACCCTTCTGCTGGCCGGCGCGGGGCTTGGCATTGACGATCGTCTTGCCGCGCTCGTTGCCGATCTCCAGCCGCTCGCCCTCGACGATTCCCATGTCGGCGCAATCGTCGGGATTCATCAGTGCGGTCGGCCGCACCTCGCGCTTCTGCGAGCTCGGCGTCTCGGTGAAGGTCGAGTTGAGGAAGGTGCGCGCCGGCGCCGCGACCAGCCGGAACGGCTTGTCGTCGGTGGCATTGTCGATGACGTCGAAATGGTCGGGCAGCGTTGGCATTTCCTTGCCGCGACCGCCATAGGCCGCCCAGTCGGGCTTGAAGCGGAACTTCTTGTCGGGCCAGGCGAAGCCGTCGAGGAAGTGCGACGTCTCGAAGCCCAGGTGGAAGTCCTGTCCGCCCTTCTGCCAGTTGGTCTCGGCGTCCCACATCTTCGAGACCTTGAGCGTCTCGTCCATGATCTCCCACGGCGTCATGTCGAAGCCGCGATGCTTTGCACCGAGCCGCTTGGCCAATTCGGAGATCACATAGTGGTTCTCGCGGCACTCGCCCGGCGCGTCGATCACCGCCTTGGTCACCTGGAAGAAGGTGTGGCCGCTCGCCGTGTAGAAATCGTCGTGCTCCAGGAACATGGTGGCCGGCAGCACGATATCGGCGAAGGCCGCCGTCTCGGTCATGAACTGCTCGTGCACGCAGACGAACAGGTCGTCGCGCTTGAAGCCCCTGTGCACCAATTCCAGCTCCGGGCAGACCATCGCCGGGTTGGTGTTCTGGATCAGCATGCCGGTGACCGGCGGTCCGTTCTTCAGCGCCGCGGCATCGTTGGTGAGGATCGGCCCGAGGCGCGACTGGTCGAGATCGCGGATCGACGGATCGATCATGTCGAGCCCGTCGATCAGCGTCTTGTCGATCGGATACATGCCGGTATGGCCGTAGAGCGCGCCGCCGCCCTTGTACTGCCACGCGCCTGTCACCGCCGGCAGGCAGGTGACGGCATGCATGTTGGCCGCCCCGTTGCGGCTGCGACTGAAGCCGTGATGGCAGCGGATGAACGACGCCTTGCTCTGCCCGTAGAGACGCGCGAAGGACACGATCTCCTCGACCGAAAGCCCGGTGATCTTCGAGGCCCATTCGGGCGTGCGGTTCGCGACATGCGCGGCCAGCTCATCCGGCGCGTCGGTGTACTTCCGCAGATAGTCCCAGTCGGCATAGCCCTCCTTGAAGAGGACGTGCATCACGCCCACCGCCAGCGCGCCGTCGGTGCCGGGGCGCACGGCGAGATGGATGTCGGCCTGGTCGGCGGTGCCCGTGCGATAGGGATCGACCACGACGAGCTTGGCGCCGCGCTTCTTGGCCTTCATCGCGTGGGTCATGACGTTGACCTGGGTGTTCACGGGATTGCCGCCCCAGATCACCACCAGTTCGGAATGGGCATCGATCTCCCGCACGTCCGCGCCGCGTTTGGCGCCGACACCGGCGATCCAGCCCGTGTCGGAAAGCGTGACGCAGATGGTCGAGAACCAGCGCGAATACTTCATCGCATGGCGCAGTCGGTTGATGCCGTCGCGCTGCACCAGGCCCATCGTGCCGGCGTAATAGTAAGGCCAGATCGTCTCGCTGCCATGCTGGCGCGCCTTGGCGATGAACTGCTCCGCGACGATGTCGAGCGCATCGGTCCACGAAATTTCGGCGAACTGCTTCGAGCCCTTGGGCCCGACCCGGCGCATCGGCTTCATCAGGCGGTCGGGATGATGGATGCGCTCGGCGTAGCGCGCGACCTTCTCGCAGATCACGCCCGCGGTGTAGTCGTTGCGCATCGAGCCGCGGACGCGGCCAATCTTCGTGTTGCTCAGCCTTTCGACATCGAGCGCGCAGGTACTGGTGCAGTCGTGCGGACAAACCGACGGAACGGTCGTCGTGCCGGACTCGTGCTGCTTGGCACGGCCGACCGGCGGGTAGGCATGATCGTCGGGTGACATGTGGACGCTCCGCGTGAAGTGCCGCAGCATACAGTCCGGTCACCCGCCATGAAAGCGGCCTCAGGGAGTGGAAAGTCAGCGTGTTTTCTCAGGATCGGGTCTCCGTTGGCGCTGTGATACGTGCCACCGCCGCCGATGCCGAGGGCATCGCGAGACTTTTCCCCAGCCTTCCGCCGTTGGGCACGATGAACGACACGCGCGCGATCTTCCTGATCGACGGCGAAACCATGCCGCTCGGCGCGCTCCTGCTGGAACAAGCCGCCGATCATCTCGCCGCCGGGCCGCTGGAAACCGCGTCCGATGGTGAACGCGAGCCCGTGATCCGCGCCCTGCTCGGCTTTGCCGAACTGACCGCCCGCGCCATCGGCCTTCGGCAGGTGCGGCTGGTTGCCTCAACCGTTCCGCCCGATCTCGCCGCCTCGCTCGGCTACCGCGACGGCATGAAGCGCATCCGCACCGGCAAGCTCTTCAGGATGCTCGACCATCTCGAAGCGATTGGCGTTCCGCTCTGGCGCGACGGTGCGGCGCCGTTCGATCTCACCCTCTACTACCGCGGTGTCTGGGGCGCGGTGGCGCTGCTGCTCGGCTTCGGCAGCATCAGCCTGGCCGTGTTCGGCCCCGGCAACGTGTCGCTGCTTCACGTGCTGGGTCCTGCCCTGCTCTGCTCGGCGGCTTCCCTGTTCGCCATCGTCCAGGTGATCCTGATCGTCGTGGCGGCGCGGCGCAGGGCCGGCGTGCCGATCGCGCTCGCCACCTTCGCCGCAGCGGCCCTGTCCATCGCGGGCATCGGCGGGCTCTTCGTCGAACGCGCAGTGCCGGCGATCGGCGAGTTATGGGCGATCCACACCGGTGACGAGGCGCTCGACACGCTGACGGTTTCGGTGAGCGCCGACGGCACCACGCTCAACATCGACGGGGCCTACGGCACCCGCAGCGCGGAGGCCGTGCGCCAGGCGCTCGAGAAGAACCCGTCGGTGCGCCGCGTCGTGCTCGCGGGCCCGGGGGGCCGCCTCGGGACCGCTTTCGAGATCAACCGCATGATCCGCAACCGCCGCCTGGCGACACGCGTCAACACCGGCTGCGCGTCGGCCTGCACGATCGCGTTCCTGGGCGGCGCCGACCGCTCGATCTCGCCGTCGGGTCGCCTCGGCTTCCATCAGGGCAGCTTCCCCGGCATGGGATCGAACGACATGCACGAGAGCAACCGCGACATGAGGCGCTTCCTCGTCGCCAGCGGCGTGACGCCGGAATTCGCCCAGCGCGTGACCGATACACCTCCCGACGAGATCTGGACGCCGACGCCCCAGGAGCTGGTGGCCGGCCGCGTCGTCCAGCGCGTGAACCGCTGACCATGCCCTTCTCCGACAGCCGCCTGATCGACGGCGTTGCCCTGTGGTGCGAGGCCCTCACCTCGCGCGTATCGGATGGGAGACCCGCGCTGTTCTGCGACCGCGATGGCGTGATCGTCGAGGAAGTCGGCTATCTCGCAAAGCCCGAGGACGTCCGGATCATTCCGGCGGCCGCATCCCTGATCCTAGCTGCTAACGATCAGGGGATACGCGTGGTCGTCGTCACCAACCAGAGCGGCATCGGACGCGGCTACTATGGCTGGGCCGATTTCTGCGCCGTCCAGGGCAGGATCGTCA
>JAKFVZ010000542.1 GCA_021732965.1 Reyranella sp. | reverse complement strand
AAGAGGAGGAGCAAACCGTGGCCACCGAAACGATTCCCGTCATCGATCTCGGGCCCTATCTCGCGGGCGAGCCCGGCGCGATGGACCGCACGGCCAGGGAACTGCGCTTCGCGCTCACCGAGATCGGCTTCTACTTCATCGTGAACCACGGCATCGCGCGCGAGAAGATCGCCCGCATGTTCGCCGAGGTGAAGCGCTTCCACGACCAGCCGGTCGAGAAGAAACTCGAGTTGAAGCTCGACCAGCACAATACCGGCTACCTGCCGATGCGCGGCAACACGCTGCGCACCTCGACTGTCCAGACCGGCACCAAGGCCAATCTCAACGAGGCCTTCTTCGTGAAGCGCGAGATGGCGCCGGACCATCCCGACGTGCTGTCGGGCCGCCGCTTCCGCGGCCTCAACCGCTGGCCCGAACTGCCCGGCTTCCGCGACACCGTCGTCGACTACTGCAACGAGATGGAGCGGCTGGTGCAGAAGATGGTGCGGCTCTACGCCCGCGCCCTCGATCTCCCGGCGAACTATTTCGACACGGCTTTCTCCGAGCCGATGTTCTCGATGCGCATGACGCACTATCCGCCGCAGGAAGGTCCGGTTGACGACGAGTTCGGTCTTGCACCGCACACCGACACCAGCTTCCTCACCCTGCTGGCGCCCAACGAGGTGCAGGGCCTCTCCATCCGCAGCCAGAGCGGTACCTGGATCGACATGCCCGCGATCGACAATGCCTATGTCGTGAACGGCGGGCAGATGCTGCAGCGCTACACCAACGATCTCTTCCTGGCGACGCCGCACCGCGCGATCAACAAGACGGCCGGCGCGCGCTATGCGCTGCCGTTCTTCTGCGACAGCGGCATCGACTGGCCGGTCGCCGCCGTGCCGACGACGGTCGGGCCCGACAAGCCGCCGAAGTACCCGACCACCTGGTACAGCGACTACATGACCTGGTACCTGAAGCGGAACTACGACGTGCTGAACGAAGCCGCCCAACAGGCTGCCGAATGAGTGACGAAATCAAGTTCGGGCCTGTCGTCCCGAGTCTGCGCATCTTCGACGTCGCGAAGGCGAAGGAATTCTACGTCGACTTTCTGGGCTTCACCTGGGACTGGGAGCATCGCTTCGACGACAACGCCCCACTCTACGCCCAAGTCTCCCGCGGCGGCATTATGCTCAATCTCACGGAGCATCATGGCGACGGCGCGCCGGGCACCCACTTCGTCATCCACACCAAGGGGATCGCCGCCTTCCATCGCGAACTCACGGAGAAGAAGTATCGCTACGCGCGCCCCGGCCTCGAGGACCAGCCGTGGGGTGCGCGCACGGTGACCGTCACCGACCCATTCGCCAACAAGCTTACCTTCAGCGAATCGAACGATTAGACTTCCCGCGTCATCGGCAGAAAGCCGGGACTCGGGAGGATCATGTGAATATGAGCGGGGCGACCCTCGCCCGCGTCGAAGCCCACGTCTTCCGCACGCCCATCAAGGAGCCGGTCCGCACCTCCTTCGGCACCATGACCGAACGGGTCGCGGTGTTCGCCCGGGTCGAGGACTCGGATGGCGCGCGCGGCTGGGGCGAAATCTGGTGCAACTTTCCCAATGCCGCCGCCGAGCATCGCGCGCTGCTGTTCGCCGACATCGTGGCGCCCCGGGCTCTGGGCAAGTCGCTCGACGATCCGGTCGGCCTGTGGGGCGAGATCGACCGGGCGCTTCATGTGCTGCGCGTGCAGAGCGGCGATGCCGGCGCGCTCTCCGCCGCGGCCGCCGGTCTCGACCTCGCGATCCACGACCTGCGTGCCCGCAAGCGCGGGCTGCCCCTGTGGCGGGCGCTGGGCGGCACCGACAATTCGCCGCTTCCGGTCTATGCGTCCGGCCTCAACCCCGGCCGCGCCGCCTACGACACCGTGGGCCGCATGCGCGCGGCCGGCTATCGCGCCTTCAAGATCAAGGTCGGCTTCGGCGAGGAAACCGATCTCGCCTCCCTGCAGCCGGTCGCCGCCGAACTCGGGGCGAGCGAGCGCCTGATGGTCGATGTGAATCAGGGCTGGGACCTTCGGACCGCCTGCGCCATGGTGCCTAAGCTCGAGCCGTTCGCGCTGCGCTGGATCGAGGAGCCGCTGATGGCGGATCGGCCGATCGGCGAATGGACCCAGGTCGCGGCCGTCGCCCCAAGCACGCTCGCAGGCGGCGAGAACCTGCGCGGCGCCGGTCCGTTCCAGGAGATGATCGACAGCGGCCTGTTCGGCGTGATCCAGCCGGATGCCGCGAAATGGGGTGGGCACTCAGGCTGCCTGCCGGTCGCCCGCGCCGCCCTTGCCGCCGGCCGCACTTACTGCCCGCACTTCCTGGGAGGCGGCATCGGCCTCCTCCATTCGCTGCACCTGCTGGCGGCCGTGCGCGGCCCGGGCCTGCTGGAAGTCGACGCCAACCCCAACCCGCTCCGCGAAGGCATCCTGCAGGATGTTTTTTCGGTCCGTGACGGGAGCGTCAGCCTTCCCGGCGGGCAAGGACTCGGTCTAGAACCGGACATCAAGCCGCTCCTCACCCTAAGAAGTCTTCATATCGAGCGGCACGCGTAAAAGAGGGAATGCCATGCAGGGTTTGATGCAAGACCGTCCGCTGTTGATCTCGCAGATCATCGACTATGCGGCCGCCGCCTATCCCGACGTCGAGATCGTGACACGCACCGTCGAGGGTCCGATCCATCGCTACGGCTACAAGGACGCGCACAAGCGGGCCAAGCAGCTGGCCGAAGCCCTGCAGGGGCTGGGCATCAAGCTCGGCGACCGGGTCGGCACCATCGCCTGGAACACCTACCGGCATTTCGAGCTCTATTTCGGCATTTCCGGCATCGGCGCCGTGCTGCACACGCTAAACCCGCGCCTGGCGCCCGAGCATGTGGCCTACATTGCCAACCACGCCGAGGACCAGATCATCTTCGTCGACCTGAACCTCGTGCCGGTCGTCGAGGCCGTCTACGACCAGCTCAAGACGGTGAAGTATATCGTGGTCATGACCGACCGCGCGCACATGCCGGCCTCGTCGAAGATCCCGAAGCTGCTCTGCTACGAGGAGCTGATCGCCGACAAGCCCGGTACGCTGAAGTGGCCGGAGTTCGACGAGAAGACAGCCTCCTCGCTCTGCTACACGTCGGGCACCACCGGCAATCCGAAGGGCGTGCTCTACTCGCACCGCTCGACGATGATCCATTCGATGATGATGTGCTCGGGCCCGGTGCTGGCGCTCGATCCCGACACGACCATCCTGCCCGTCGTGCCTATGTTCCACGCCAATGCCTGGGGCCTCGTTTATGCAGGCCCGTTCTGCGGCACCAAGCTGGTCTTCCCGGGCTTCAAGCTCGATGGCGCCAGCATCTACGAGCTGCTCGACAAGGAGAAGGTGACGCTATCAGCCGGCGTGCCGACCGTGTGGCTGGCGCTGCTCGACTACTGCCAGCAGAACAAGCTCAAGATGTCGTCCGTGAAGCGCACCCTGATCGGCGGCTCGGCCGTGCCCTACGCCATGATCGAGCGCTTCTGGAAGGAACACGAGGTCGAGGTCGCCCAGGGCTGGGGCATGACCGAGATGAGCCCGCTCGGCACCCTCACCCGCTTCAACAGGGGCGAGCGCGACCTGCCCGACGCCGACCGTTTCGCCATCACCGCCAAGCAGGGCCGCCCGGTGTTCGGCTGCGAGATGAAGATCGTCGACGATGCCGGCAACGACCTGCCGCACGACGGCAGCGTCTCCGGCAACATGGTCGTCCGCGGTCCGTGGATCGTGAAGGGCTACATGAAGGGCGACGGCCGGAACCAGTTCGTCGAGGACGACTGGTTCCACACCGGCGACGTCTGCAAGATCGAGAGCGACGGCTCGGTGGTGATCACCGACCGCTCCAAGGACGTGATCAAGTCGGGCGGTGAGTGGATCAGCTCGATCGACCTCGAGAATGCCGCGATGGGCTGCCCCGGCGTCGCCGAGGCGGCGGTGATCGGCGTTGCTCATCCGAAGTGGGACGAGCGGCCCCTTCTCATCGTCGTTCGCCGTCCCGACGCCTCGGTCGAGAAGGGCGATGTCCTAAAATTCCTCGAAGGCAAGATCGCCAAGTGGTGGATGCCGGACGACGTGCAGTTCATCGACGCCATCCCGCACGGCGCCACCGGCAAGATCCTGAAGACCGCGCTCCGCAAGCAGTTCGAGAGTTACAAACTCCCGACTGCCTGAGGGCCTGCCTCCCGGGAGTGACGCAGCTCGGCAATTGCCTGGCGCGTCACCTGGAAGGCGCCGACCAGGGCCAGGCCGGACATGATCGCGGCGACGAGATAGTCCGGCCAGCCGGTGCCCGAGCCGAACACGCCCGCAGCGGCGGCGAGTACGGCGAGATTGCCGATCGCGTCGTTGCGCGTGCAGATCCACACCGAGCGCATGTTGCTGTCGCCGTCGCGCCAACGATAGAGCAGCAGCGCCACGCCGAAGTTGGCGGCCAGTGCCAGCGCGCCCACGATGCCCATCACCGGCGCCGCCGGCACGGTGCCGGCCATCGCGTGGTTGATCGTGGTGATCGCGACCCACAGGCCGAAGGCGCCCATGCTGGCGGCTTTCACCAATGACGCGCGGGCGCGCCACTGGATCGCCATACCCAGCACGAACAGGCTGATCCCGTAGTTGCCGGCGTCGCCCAGGAAGTCGAGGGAGTCCGCCAGCAGCGAGACCGATTGCGCGGCAACGCCGGCGCCGATTTCGATCACGAACATGGCGAGGTTCACCGCCAGCGCGATCCACAGGATGCGCTTGTAGGCCGGCGAGGACGCCGCGGCATTGGCGTGCTCGTGACCGTGATCGCAGCAATGGGCGCTCATTTCAGTGCTCCGCTATGTGAGTGACCATGTCCTCGACCATGCGGCGGACATGGAGGTCGTCGGCCTCGTAGTAGACCTGCTTGCCCTGCCGGTCGGCCCGCACCAGGCGCGCGCCTTTCAGGAGCCGCAGGTGATGGCTCACCAGCGACACCGAGAGGCCGAGCCGGCCGGCGATGTCGGACACCGCAAGCGGCGTGCGCAGGCAGGACACCACGATCTTCAGCCTCGTCGGATCACCCAGCAGCCGGAACAGGTCCGCCAGCGCCACCGCGTGGTCGTCGGACAGGAAGGTTTTCTTTGCTTTTGACATTTGAATAACTGTTCAAATGTAAGCAGACCTCACCTGCCCGTCAACCCGCTCGATTCGTTACGTTATTTCCTCCTGTGGACGCCGGATCGCGACGTCGCAAACCACCGCTGCGACGACGATCGCGCCGCCGGCCAGCGTGATCCAGCCCGGCGCCTCACCGAAGGCCAGCCAGACCCAGAGCGTGCCCAGCGGTGTCTGCAGCACGCCGATCAGCGCGCCGCGGGTCGCGGAGACCAGCGGCGTGCCCAGCGCCAGCAGCAGCAGACCGAGACCGAACTGGCTGGTGCCGAACAGCGCGAGCAGGAGCAGTTCCTCTCCGTTCACCGACAATGGCCGGGCGAACGGCAGCACGATCAAAGCGCACAGAAAGGCCGAGAGTCCGACCGCCGGCAACATGCTGATCCCGGGATTGCGCCGAATCAGCACCAGCACGAGCGACATCAGCACGACCATGCCGAACGCCAGCACGTTGCCCGGCAGGCGTCCGCCCGCTGCCGCCGCGCCCATCATCACCGCGACACCCACCACGGCCGCAACCGTGGCGGCCAGCGTGACCCAGTCCTCGCGTTCGCGCAGGACAAGCCAGGCGATGCCCGCCGTCACGAAGGGGATCGTGGCGTCGATCACCAGCACGTCGGCCACCGTGGAGAGGCGTAGCGCGTTCAGGAAACACACGGTGGCCAGCGCCGAGCACAGCGCAATCAGGAGCCCGTCCTGGCCGATGTCGCGCACCGCTGTAGCGACGCGGCCCCGCTCGCGCCACGCCACCATGCCGGCGAGGAACAGCCCGCCGAACACGCCGCGCCAGAACAGCATCGTCCAGGCATCGAGGTCGATCAGCCGCGTGTAGAAGCCGGCACTCGAATAGGCGACGGCCGATGCGGCGAGCAAAGCCGTTCCCACGACTGCCCGCTTAGTTCGCGAGTGCGACACAGTCGATCTCGAGATCGAAGGGACCGAACCATCCCCCCGTGCAGACGAAGATACGCGCCGGTTTGTGATCTCCGAAATACTCGGCATAGACGGCGTTGATGGTCGCGAAGTAGGCCGGGTTCGAGCAGTAGACGTTGCACTTCACGACCCTGTCGAGCGCCGAGCCCGCGGCTTCCAGGCAAGACTTCAGGTGATCGAGCACCCGCCGCGCCTGCGCGTCGATCGGCAGGATGTCGTAGGCGCCGGTCTCTGGATTCACCGGCGGCATGCCCGAGACATAGACCCAGTCGCCGGCCCGGACGACCGGCGACGTAGGCACCGTGTTACGTTGGGCGAACTTGGCCAGCGCCGGCACATGCGGCATGGACATCTCGATTCTGGGCATCCGTCTCTCCTCTGTTTGCCGATCACGCCACCCTAAGGAAGGTCTGCTGACAACGTTGTGTCAGTAGTAAAAGAGGCCCATAAAATGGGCCTCATGCGCCGCTCCGACCGCCTGTTCGACATCATCCAGCACCTGCGAACGGCGACGGGACCGACCACCGCCGCTGCACTCGCGGCCGAACTGGAAGTGACGCCCCGCACCATCTATCGCGACGTCGCGACCCTGCAGGCGCGCCGCGTGCCGATCGATGGCGCCGCCGGCATCGGCTATGTCCTGCGCAAGAGCTTCGACCTGCCGCCGCTGATGTTCACCGCCGACGAGGTTGAGGCCATCGCCATCGGCGCGCGCCTCGTCCGACGCCTGCGCGACGCCAAGCTGCAGGAGGCCGCCGACAGCGTCTTCTCAAAGGTGACGGTGGTGCTACCCGAAGCGCTGCGGCGGCAGCTCGTCTCAACGCCGTTCTTCGTCTCGCCCGGCGACACGGTCGAACCGCAGGGCGTCGATCTCGCCGACGTGCGCGCCGCCATCCGCGACAGCCGCAAGCTCCACATCGCCTACGCCGACGAAAAGGGCCGCCGCACCCATCGCACCATCTGGCCGATCGCCATGGCCTATTATGTCGACGTCACCCTGGTCGGTGCCTGGTGCGAACTGCGCAACGGCTACCGCAACTTCCGCGTCGAGCGCATCCAGTCCTCGAAGGTGCTCGACGAGCTGTTCGACCAGGACAACGGCCGCCTGTTCCGCGAATGGTCTGAACTGCCGAAGGTGAAGCCGGCGTTTCCCTGACGAACACGTCCTTCAGAATTTTCCAGCAACAACAATAACAACCTCATGCTGAGGAGGCTGCGAAGCAGCCGTCTCGAAGCATGGGCACGCGCACCACGCTTGTTGCCCATCCTTCGAGACGCCGCACTACGCGCGGCTCCTCAGGATGAGGTCGAGTGGGCACGCTCAGTAATCTCGAAGAGTCTAGAACACGTGCAGCGCCACCACGTTGACGATGGCGCCGCCGGCCAGCGCCCAGAGCGGGTTGCGGCGGGTCGTGTAGACGAAGGCTGCCGTTGCGAGGCTGATCAGCACGGTGACGACGTCGCGGTCGACCGTGCGCATCATCGAAACGCCGGAGGCCAGCATCAGGCCGAGCGCGACCGGGATCAGCGCGTCGCGCAGCACCGCCACGGCCGGATGATGGGACCAGCGTGTGAGCGCGCGGCCGGCGAAATAGGCGAGCGTGCTGGAGGGGATCAGGATCGCGAGGGTCGAGACCAGCAGTCCCGGCAGGCCCGCAACCTGCCAGCCGATCAGGCTGACGAAGATGATGTTGGGGCCGGGCGAGGCATTCGCGATCGCGAAGGCGCTGGCAAAGGCCTGGTCGGTCATCCAGCCATGGACCTCGACGATCTGGCGATGGATCTCGGGCAGCAACGCATTGATGCCACCGATCGAGACCAGCGAAAGCAGCGCGAAGGTCCGCGCCAGTTCGAGGAGCACACCGGTCATTTGCGGCGCCCCAGCCAGGTGCCGGCGATGGCGAGCGGCACCAGCACGAGCACGACGGGGACGAGCGGCCAGCGCAGCAGGCCGATCGCCGCGAAGCCCGCCGCGCCGATGCCGAGCGGCAGCAGGGTCGGCCGGATGTTGCGCACCATCTTCAGCGCCGTGCCCAGCACGAGGCCGGCGGACGCCGCCGCCGCCCCGATCAGCGCCGCGTTGACCTCGGGCACCGAGGCGACGCGGTCGTAGAAGACGGCGAGCGCCACCACGATAATCAAGGGCATCACCAACTGCCCCAGCAAGCAGAGCACCACGCCGATCAGGCCCTGGTTGCGGTCGCCAATGAGGATGGAGGCGTTCATCACGTTCGGGCCGGGCAGCACCTGCCCGACGCCGAGGAGTTCGGCGAATTCCCGATCGGTGAGCCAGCCCTTTTCCTCGACGATGATATGGCGGGCCCACGGCGCAATCCCGCCGAAGCTCAGAAGGCCGATCTTGAGAAAGCCAAAAAATAGTTCCGCTTTGCCGATGTTGCGGCGCGGCGAAACGGACGGGTCATGCTGCATTGCGAGCCAACATAGCAAAATGCCGCCGTCGCGCCTCGCGGTTCATCGGCTTCCGCGCTAGCCTCTCGGGACCATGAGCAAAGCCATCCGCCCCCTCGATCCGCAGGACCGTCCGTTCTTCGCTGGCGAAGTCTCGGGCATCGACCTCACCCGTCGCCTCAGCGACGAGGAAGTCGCCTTCATCCACGACGGGATGAACCAATACGGCGTGCTGGTGTTCCGCGACCAGAAGCTCGACGACGAGAGCCAGCTCGCTTTCAGCCGCCAGCTCGGGCCGCTGGAACAGGCCACCGGAGACATCATGCCGCCGGAAGAGCGGCGCATGAGCATGGACCTGAACGACATCTCCAACCTCGACCGCAATGGCAACGTGCTGGCGCGCGACGATCGCCGCCGCCTGTTCAGCCTGGGCAACCAGCTCTGGCACTCCGACAGCTCGTTCAAGGACGTACCGGCACTCTATTCGCTGCTGTCGGCGCGCACGATCCCGTCAGCCGGCGGCAACACCGAGTTCGCCGACATGCGCGCTGCCTACGATGCGCTGAGCGACGCCGAGAAGCGGGAGGTGCAGGATCTCATCTGTCTGCACAGCCAGATCTTCTCGCGCGGCATGCTGGGCTTCGAGGACTTCACCGAGGCCGAGCGCGTGAAGTGGGCGCCGGTGCGCCAGCGTCTCGTGCGCCGCCATCCCGGCTCCGGCCGGCTGTCGCTCTATCTCGCCAGCCACGCCGGCGGCATCGAGGGCTGGCCGATGCCCGAGGCACGCGCCTTCCTGCGCGACCTCACCGAGCACGCCACGCAACGGCAGTTCGTCTATGCCCATGTCTGGCGGCCGCATGACCTGGTGA
>JAKFVZ010000246.1 GCA_021732965.1 Reyranella sp. | reverse complement strand
CCTGCTGGCCTCGAAGGATTTCGAGCTGCAGCGGATGCTGCTGGGGCTGGTCCTGCTGGCCACCGTCACCACGGCGGTGCCGATTCGCTCCGCGCACCCGCCGACGTTCTACGCCTTCGCCGTGGCGACGGCGGCGCCGCTGCTGCTCGTGCTGATCACTTCCGGGGGCCCGTTCTACCAGCTCGTCGGCATCGCCGGCGCCGCCTATGTCGGCCACCTGATGGCCTATGTGCGCGACGTGCACCGCTGGCAGTACGACAATATCGCGCTCGCCTACGAGAAGGAGGATCTCGCGCGACGCCTGCAGGTCGCCTACGACGCGGCCCTGGCGGCCCAGCGCGAGGCGGAGAAGGCCAACCAGGCCAAGTCGACCTTCCTGGCCACCATGAGCCACGAGATCCGCACGCCGATGAACGGCGTGCTGGGCATGATCGATGTCCTGGAACGCACGAAGCTCACTGTGGAGCAGCGCGAGTCGCTGGGCACGGTTCGCTACTCCGCATCAGCGCTGCTGCGGATCATCGACGACATCCTCGATTTCTCCAAGATCGAAGCCGGGCATCTCGACCTCGAGCGCATCGACTTCTCGACGGTCGAACTGATCGAGGGCGTGGCCGAGGCGCTGGCCGCGCAGGCCGGCGAGAAGGGGCTGGTCCTGTCCGCCTTCGTGGCCCCCGACGTGCCGGCGCGCGCAATCGGCGATCCGCTGCGCCTGCAGCAGATCCTCTTCAACCTGCTGGGCAATGCCCTGAAGTTCACCGAGCACGGTTCAGTCCGCCTCGTGCTCGAACGCGCGCCGTCCGACAGGTCAGAGGCCCTCGCGCTCCGCATCAGGGTCGCCGACACCGGCATCGGCCTGACGGCGGCCCAGCGCGACCGGCTGTTCCAGCCCTTCGTGCAGGCCGACAGTTCGACGACGCGGCGCTTCGGTGGCACCGGGCTCGGCCTGTCGATCGTACGCCGCCTGGCCGAGGCGATGGGCGGAAGCGTGGCGATCGAGAGCGAGCCGGGCGTCGGGTCCACCTTCATCGTCGACGTGATGCTGGACATTGCGCCGGACCGGGCGGCTCCTGTCGCTCTGCCCCTGGATCGTCTCGCGCTCGTGCTGTCGATACCGGATCCCGAGGAGGGTGCTGCGCTCGCCCGCTACCTGCGCGACGCCGGCGCTGAAGTCGATGTCGTCGTGTCGAACCTCGCGGCGGTGAGCGTGGAGGGATCCGGCGTGCGGATCGCCTTGGCCGACCTCAGGCGGCCGTGGCGCCGCGACGGGCTGGTGCGGGCCATCGCCCAGGCCGTCGGGCGCCCTTCTTCTTCCGCGTACTCGCCCGCGCCACCTGCTCCAGCCGGGCGCCTGCAGGGCCGCGTCCTCGTGGTCGACGACAATTCGGTCAATCGCAGGATCCTGGCGCGGCAACTCGAACTTGCCGGCGCCTCGACGGACGTGGCGGCCGGCGGCGCGGAGGCGCTCGATATGCTGCGCGCGCGTCGTTACGACCTCGTGCTGGCCGACCTGCAGATGCCCGACATGGACGGCTTCGAGATGGCGCGACGGATCCGGACCGGCGAAGCGGCGGAGGGCCGGGCGCGCCTGCCGATCCTCGCCATCACCGCCAGCACGCTCGAGGACGAGGAGCAGCGCAGCCGCGCGGCCGGCATGGACGGCTTCATCACCAAGCCCGTCGGCATCGAGCAGTTGCGCGCCACGCTCGACGTCTGGCTGCCGGAAGCGGCCCGCGAGCGGGCGGCATGAGCGGTGCCTATGATCGCGGCAGGCTCGTCGAGCTGTTCGGCGATGACGCGTCCACCGTTGCCGAGATCGAACGCGAGTTCCTCGATACCGCGCGCGGCGCGGCCGTCGAGATCCGGGGCACGGAGGATCTGGAGCGGATCGCGAAGGCGGCGCACCGCGTGAAGGGCGCGTCCGGTATGATCGGCGCCGATGCCTTGAGCCGGGTCGCGGCGGCCATCGAGCAGGCCGCCCGGGCGAGAGACTTGCCAGCCGTACGCCATCTCGCCACGCGTTTCAGCGACGAGGTGACGAGGGTCGCGTCGCAGGTCGCCGCGGCCTGATCAGCGGCGCGGCCGCAGCATCACCGTCGCGGAATAGGACAGAAGCGAACGCCCATTCTGTTCAAGCAGGCCGCGCAGGAAGGCGATCGACTTGCCCTGCTTCGGCACCTCGACGCGGGTGACGAGCGGCGCGGAGATGTCGCCGGCGGACAGGAACTCGGCCGCGAAGGAGACCGTCGTGGGTGCGAGGTCGCTGGTCATCGCCGCGGCGCGCGTGATGGCGGTGTCGGCGAAGCTCATCATGTAGCCGCCATGCAGCGCGCCGCCGGAGTTGCACATGCGCGCGAGGGTCGGCTGCACCAGCGAGGCGCCGTCGGCTTCCTTGCGCACGAACGCCGGGCCGATATGCGTGGAATAGGCGCTGGCCTTGTAAGGCTCGAAGCCCTCCGGCACGACCTGCGGCGGCAGCGCGACCCGCGACGGGGCCTGTTAGTCCTTGCGTGCCATCGCCTTGGCGCGCGCCACGTGGCGGCACACGCCCGACCAGAGCGCGATGGTGCGGCCTTCCTGGGTGATGGAGCCGCGCGCGAAAGCCAGGCGGCCCGTCACCTGCAGCGGCTCGCCGCGCGCTTCGAGCGGCGGCCCGATGCGGGCGCCGTTCAGGAATTCGACGGCGATGCTCACCGTCATGGCGAACGACGTGTTGGTCCCGCCATCCGCCGCGCGTCCCGCCACAATGCACAGCGCGTAGTCGGCGAGGGTGAGGATGCCGCCGCCATGCACGCCGCCCATATAGTTGCCGTGGCGGGGCAGCGTCGGCAGCACGCAGTGGACCGTGTCCGCCTTCCGGGCATCGCCCTGGATGTCGAAATAGAACGGTCCGACATGATCCTCGAACGGGTCGGGCGGAACGAACACGGTGTAGCGGGAGAGGTCGATCGTATCGGGCATTGGCTCTTGTGAAGCTTCGTTGACGGGATTTAATAGGAGATAATCAGCCAATCACAAAGAGCCACGGAGCGAAACGTCATGGCGGAAGCGGCGCACAAGATCGAGGTTCGTCGCGACAAGCGCGATGGCGGCACCGTGGCCCATCTCGTGTTCGACAATGCGCGGCGGCTCAATGTCCTCAATCCGTCGGCCCTGCACGACCTCACCGCGACGTTCCACGCGCTCTCGGCCGAGGAGGACCTGCGGGTCGTCGTGTTTTCCGGCGCGGGCGGCCGGGCCTTCATCGGCGGCGCCGACATCAACCACATGGCGGGGATGCGCACGTCCGAGGACGGCCGCACTTTCATCACCATGGTCCACAAGCTCTGCCAGTCGATTCGCGACTGCCCCGTGCCGGTGATCTGCCGCATGGAGGGCTACACGCTGGGTGCCGGCCTCGAAGTGGCGGCCGCCTGCGACCTGCGCATCGCCACCGATACCGCGCATTTCGGCATGCCCGAGGTCAAGGTCGGCATTCCCTCGGTGGTCGAGGCGGCGCTGCTGCCGCGCCTGATCGGCTGGGGCCGCACCTCGTGGATGCTGCTCACCGGCGAGAACATCGGTGCCGCCAAGGCCGAGGCCTGGGGCATGGTCGAGGAAGTCGTCGAGACGGCGAAGATCGATGCGGCCGTCGAGCGCTGCGTGCATTCGATCGTCGACGCGACGCCGCTCGCGGTGCGCGCGCAGAAGCGTCTGATGCGGCGCTGGTAGCGGCTGCCGCTCGACGAGGCCGTGCAGGCCGGCATCGATTCCTTCGCCCAGTCGGTCGCCGAGGGCGAGCACATCGAGCGCATGGGCGCCTTCGTCAATCGCAAGAAGAAGTAGGACAGGGAGCCGCGCCATGAGCCAGAAGACCGTTCGGATCGGCTGCCATTCGGGCTTCTGGGGCGACACCGAGACTGCCGCGGTGCAGCTCGTGCGGCATGGCAAGGTCGACTACCTGGTGAGCGACTATCTCGCCGAAGTCACCATGTCGATCATGGCGGCGCAGAAGCTGCGCAACCCGCAGGCGGGCTATGCCGTCGACTTCGTGTCGGTCGTGATGGCGCCGCTGGCGCGCGAGATCGCCGAGAAGAAGATCAAGGTCGTGACCAATGCCGGCGGCGTCAATCCGCTGGCCTGCCGCGACGCGGTGATGAAGGCGTGCGAGGCGGCGGGCGTGACGTTGAAGGTCGCCGTGGTGCTGGGCGACGACATCCTGCCGCGCGTAGACGAGTTCCGCGCCGCCGGCATCCGCGAGATGGATACTGGCGCGGAACTGCCGGGGAAAATCGCCAGCATGAACGCCTATCTCGGCGGCTTCCCGATCGCGCGAGCGCTTTCCGAAGGCGCCGACGTGGTCATCACCGGACGCTGCGTCGATTCGGCCGTGACGCTGGGCGCACTGATCCACGCCTTCTCGTGGACGCCCGAGGAATTCGACCGGCTGGCCGCCGGCACGCTGTGCGGTCACATCATCGAATGCGGCGCGCAGTGCAACGGCGGCAACTTCACCGATTGGCGGCTGGTGCCGGACTACGACAACATGGGGTTCCCGATTGCCGAAGTGTCGAGCGACGGCAGCTTCGTGCTTTCCAAGCCGGACGATACCGGCGGCCTGATCACCACCGCGACGGTTGCCGAGCAGATGCTCTACGAGATCGGCGATCCGCGTGCCTACATGGTGCCGGACGTGGTCTGCGACTTCACGCAGGCGACCTACGAGCAGGTGGCCAAGGATCGCGTGCGCGTCAGCGGCGCGAAGGGCCGGCCGCCGACCGACACCTACAAGGTCTCGACCACCTGGCCCGACGGCTACAAGTTCAGTTCGATCTTCATGCTGGGCGGGCGCGAGGCGGTGGCCAAGGGCCGCCACAGTGCCGAGTCGATCATCAAGAAGACGCGCCGCATGTTCGCCGAGAAGGGCATGGCCGACTATCGCGACGTCAGCATCGAGGTGATCGGCAGCGAGGCGACCTATGGGCCGCACGGCCGCACGCCCGACGCGCGCGAGGTCGTGGTGAAGATCGCGGCCAGGCATGACCAGAAGGAAGCGCTCGGCCTGCTCGGCCGCGAGATCTCGCCGATGTCGACCGGCGGCGTGGTCGGCATGACCGGCAGCTTCGGCGCCGGCCGCGTCTCGCCCTCGCCAGTGATCCGCATGTTCTCCTGCCTCGTGCCGAAGACGATGGTGCCGGTCACAGTCGACGTCGATGGCCACCGGATCGCGATGCAGGAAGGCGCCCGCAGCGGCGGCTTCACGGCGGCACAGTTGCCGGTCGAAGCGCCCGCGGCTTCGCCATCGCCGGCCGGCGACACGACCACCGTGCCGCTGATCGCACTGGCCTACGGTCGCTCGGGCGACAAGGGCGACAATGCCAATATCGGCATCTTCGCGCGCCGGCCCGAGTACGAGCCGATCCTCGAGGCCGAGGTGACGGAGGAGGCGGTGGCGAAGTACTTCGCCCATCGCATCCAGGGGCCGGTCACGCGCTGGCGGCTGCCCGGAATCAAGGGCTTCAACTTCCTGCTGCGCCAGGCGCTGGGCGGCGGCGGCATGGCCTCGCTCAAGGCGGACCCGCTGGCCAAGGCCTTCGCGCAGATGCTTCTAGACATGCCCGTTCGTGTGCCGAAGGCACTGGCGAGGAGCCTCTCGCTATAGCTTTGCCCTGATGGGACCAGACATCTAGCTGGGCGGGATCATGGGCGGCGGAACGGCTGCAGGCCGCGAGGTTGGAGCAGGCGCCGAATAATTGGCCGCAGGCGGCTTGCCGGCATTGGCTCTGATCTTGAGTACGGCAACCGTCGCATCACTAAGGTCATCATTGGCGCTTCGCTCGTAAAATGCCCGTCTAACCTGTGCGTTCTCTCCTTGAGCGTAAACTTCCTGGACCTGCATATAGAAGTTCCGACAGACACCCCGTACCGCTATGGCAACTGTCCTGGCATCGGACCTGCCATCATCCATCTCATGGGCATTTTTGTAGAGACAGCGCATATAAGTATCCATCGCGGCCTTCTTTTCGGCGGCGCTGGCCGGTTGTGCGGGAGATGCGTTCTGGTTCGAAGTTACGCATCCGGTTGCCGCCAGAAGGATCGATAGGAAGGCAAGGCCCCGACGCATGGCGAAAGCCGGCATCACGAAGTCCGACGACGGCGGTTGCAACGGCGTGTCGCCCCAAAAAAGACCATCGGTCCTCTCCCCCAAGTTGTTGAAATGCATCGTTTCAGGACCGCCGGGAGGTAGCAAGCGATCGAGGGATTCGGTCGGGTCATTCATGCATTCTCAAGGGAATGCTTCATGAAGCGCGTGCTGGCTCTTGCTGTTTCCTTTCGGCAAGGAACTGCAAAAGCAGACCTTGTTCCAGACTCCCAAACGACTGTCGCGGGGCGGGAATTTGCGCTATCCGGAATAATATCTATCGATTGACATAGTATATCGCCCGATATTAAAGCGCTTGAGTTAGCGCTGTTAAGGGTACCTATGATCGATCCGCCATCTGCCGTCCGCGGCCGCCCCGCCACCCAGGCGAGAGGGGAAGACAGCCGCCGGCGCATCCTGGAAACTGCGCTCGATCTGTTCGCCGCCCACGGATACGACGGCGCCAGCACCCGGCAGATTGCCGAGGGCGCCGGCGTGAACCTGCCGGCCATCCAATACTATTTCGGCAACAAGGAAGGCCTCTACCGGGCGATCATCGAGGACATCGTGGCCGACACCGAGCGGCACATGGCCGGGGTGTCGCCTCGCGTGCGGGCCGCGCTCGACGATTCCGCCGCCACGCCGGCCGAGCTCAGCGAACTCCTGTGCGAGATGCTGGAGACCTTTGTTGCGCTGGTGACCAGCGGCACTCAGGTCGAGAGCCGGCGTCTCTTCTTCGCCCGCGCCGAGGTCGAGGAGACGCCCGGCCTCGACAGGCTGCACGACAACGGCATGCGCCAGATCTTCAACCCGTGCCTCGCCCTGTTGGCGCGCGTCCACGGCAAGTCCGAATCCGATCAGGAGATGACGATGCGCACGATGGCGTTGATCGGGCAGGTCGTCATCTTCTGCAGCAACAACAAGCGACCCATCCTCGCGGCCACCGGCTTCGATGACGACAGCGTCCGCCTGATCAAGCAGATCGTGCGCGAACACACGCTCGCCATCTGCCGCGCCGCCATGGCCACCCGTTAGTTCGCGAGTACGCCCATGTCCACGCGTTCGCCTTTCCTCGCCACCTTCACGGCGCTCCTCCTCGCCGGCTGCACGTCCGGTCCGGATTTCGTGAAGCCCGACAAACCGACATCGACCGCATACACGCCCGAAGCCCTGGCGCCGCAGACGAGTTCGGCGACAGGACCGGGCGGGGCGGCGCAGACCTTCGTGCCGGAGAAGGACATTCCCGGCGAATGGTGGACGCTGTTCCAGTCGCAGCAGCTCGACACGCTGGTCCGCGAAGCCATGCAGGCCAATCCCGACGTCGATGCCGCGCAGGCCGCGCTCCGCCAGGCGCGCGAGAATTTCTTCGCCCAGCAGGGCAGCCTGTTCCCGACGCTCAGCGCCAACGGCTCGGGCCAGCAGCAGCTCGCTTCGCCGGCGGCGCAGGGACAAGTGGGATCGGGCACCATCTTCGGCGTAACCGCCGCGTCGGTGAACATCTCCTATGCGCCCGACGTGTTCGGAGGCGTGCGGCGCCAGGTCGAATCCAAAGAGGCGCTGGCGGAAGTCCAGCGGTTCCAGCTCGAAGCGACCTACCTGACGCTCACCTCCAACGTCGTGGTGGCCGCAATCAACCTCGCGTCGCTGCAGGCGCAGATCGACGCGACCAAGGGCATCATCGCCATCCTCAACAACTCGCTGTCCGTGGTGCGACGCCAGTTCGACCTGGGCGGTGCCTCGCGCGCCGACGTGCTGGCGCAGGAAGCCGCGCTCACGCAGACGCAGGCAACCCTGCCGCCCCTGCAGAAGCAGCTCGCCCTGCAGCGCAACCAGTTGATGCGCCTGGTCGGCCGGACGCCGGATCAGGACCGCGGCGAGAGCTTCGATCTCGCCAAGCTGAAGCTGCCGACCGAACTGCCGCTCAGCCTGCCCTCGACGCTGGTCGAGCAGCGGCCCGACGTGCGCGCCGCCGAGGCGCAACTCCGTTCCGCCAGCGCCGACATCGGCGTCGCCGTTTCCAACCAGATGCCGCAGTTCACGATCACCGGCCTGCTGGGCTTCACCTCGGGCGGCATCGGCTCGCTGCTCGTGCCCGGCGCGGGCGTGTGGAGCATCGGCCTCGGCATCGCGCAGAGCGTGTTCGACGGCGGCCGGCTCGACAGCCAGCGCAAGGCCGCGATCGCCGCCTACGAGCGTGCCGCCGCGCAGTATCGCGGCGTGGTGCTGTCGGCATTCCAGGACGTCGCCAATGCCTTGCGCGCCCTGCAGGCCGACGCCGACACGCTGCGCGCGCAGGTCGCGGCCGAGCAGACGGCCGCGGCGAGCCTCAGGCTGTCGGAACAGCAGTATCAGCTGGGCGCGGTGAACTACCTGATCCTGCTGAACGCCCAGCAGACCTACCAGACGGCGGTCATCAACCGGCTGCGCGCACAGGCGGCGCGCTACTCCGACACGGCGGCGCTGTTCCAGGCGCTGGGCGGCGGCTGGTGGAACCGTAGCGACGTCGATCCGAAATCCATGGGCACGCCGTCGCGCTTCACGCTGCCGCCCGTGCAGGACATCAAGCTTCCGCGCGCCGGTCACTGACCGGCCACGCTCCCGAATTCAGATCAACTCATCCAGATCAACTCAAGAGGCATACGATGATCAAGCGAATGCTCATCATGCTCATTCTCGTCGGAGCGGTGCTCGGCGGATTGTTCGGCTTCAAGACCTTCGTAAACGGCAAGATCCAGGAAGCCATGGCCGGCATGGCCAACATGCCCCAGACCGTCTCCGCGACGAAGGCCGTGACGAGCGATTGGCAACCGAAGATCGATGCGGTCGGCAGCCTGCGCGCCGTGCGCGGCGCCGAGCTGTCGCTCGAAGTGCCGGGCGTGGTCGAGACGATCAGCTTCCAGTCGGGCGACGACGTGAAGGCCGGGCAGGTGCTGCTGACCCTGCGCAAGGAAGACGAGGAGGCGCGTCTCCAGTCGCTCGAGGCGACGGCATCGCTGGCGCAGATCACCTACGACCGCGATGTGAAGCAACTCAAGGCGCAGGCGATCAGCCAGGCCATCGTCGACAACGACGAAGCCAACCTGCGCAATGCCAGGGCGCAGGTCGCCGTCCAGAAAGCGATCCTCGACAAGAAGACGCTGCGCGCGCCTTTCGACGGCAAGCTCGGCCTGCGCCAGGTCGACCTCGGTCAGTTCCTCTCGGCCGGCACCGAGATCGCGACCCTGCAGTCGCTAGATCCGATCTTCATCGACTTCCTGCTGCCGCAGCAGGCGGTGGCGCAGATCACGGTCGGTGAGATGGTGCGGGCGAAGGTCGATGCCTTCCCC
>JAKFVZ010000083.1 GCA_021732965.1 Reyranella sp. | reverse complement strand
CTCCAACGTGCCGGCGGGCTACGCGATGCTCGCCACCGCGCTGGAAAAGGACGAGAGCCTGGCCAAACGCTTCTTCAAAAACATCAACGTACTCTCCTACGGCGGCGCGACACTGCCGGGCGATCTCTACGATCGCATGGAGGTGCTGGCGGTGAAGCGCACCGGCTATCGCATTCCCTTCGTCACCGGCTGGGGCTCGACCGAGACGGCGCCGACGGCGACCAGCGTTCACTGGGCGTCGGATCGCGTCGGCCTCGTGGGGCTTCCCTATCCCGGCGTGCAGCTCAAGATGGTGCCCACCGGCGAGGAGGGCCGCTACGAGCTGCGCCTGAAGAGCGTGATCGTGACGCCGGGCTATCACAAGCAACCCGACCTCACGGCGCAGATGTTCGACGAGGAGGGCTTCTACAGGATCGGCGACGCCGGCCGCTTCGTCGATCCGAACGATCCGCAGCAGGGGCTGATTTTCGACGGCCGTGTGGTCGAGGATTTCAAGCTGACCAGCGGTACCTTCGTGCTGGTCGGCACGCTGCGCACGACGGCCATCGCCGCCGCCACGCCGGTGCTGCAGGACGCCGTGGTCTGTGGCCATGACCGCGAGTATGTCGGCCTGCTGGGTTTCCCCAACGTCGCCGCCTGCCGACAGCTTGCCAACGACAGCGGCGCGCAACTCCCGCTCGCCGAACTGCTGGCCCATCCCGCCGTGGTCGATACCGTGAAGAACGGCCTTGCCCGGATGAACGCCGAGGGCCGCGGCTCCTCGATGCGCGTGAAGCGCGTGCTGCTGATGACCGAGCCGCCACAGGTCGACGGCCAGGAAATCACCGACAAGGGCTACATCAACCAGCGCGCCACGCTGGAACGCCGCAAGGCGCTGGTAGACAAGCTCTACGCCGGCGGCGAGAGCGTCATCGAGATCTGAGCAAGGATCCCTCGCTGCGCTCGGGATGACACATTTTGTGTGATGGCGCACGGCGTCAATCTCACCACCGTTGTCATCCTGAGCGTAGCGCCGAAGGCGCGCAGTCGAAGGATCCATTTCTCTCCAACGGAAGGCTTCGCGACAAGGCTTGCGTATCGCAGGGCAGGGCAGCACCATGATCTTGGAGGATCAAATCCGTATGAATCGACTGGCGAGCAAGGTGGCCATCGTCACGGGGGGCGCGAGCGGCATGGGCCGCGCGACCGTGATGCGTTTCCTGGCCGAGGGCGCGAAGGTGATCGTGGCCGACCTCAACGAGGCCAATGGCGCGGAGACGCTGGCGGTCGCGAAGGCGCAGGGTCATGGCGACCATGCAGGCTTCGTGCGCTGCGACGTGGCGAAGGAGAGCGACGTCGCCGCAATGGTCGCCGAGGCCAAGAGCCGTTTCGGCCGGCTCGACATCGCCTACCTCAATGCCGGCGTCGGCGGCGCCTTCGGGCCGATCGCCGAGACCAGCGTCGAGGACTGGGACTATACGTTCGCCGTGCTGACGCGCTCGGTGTTCCTAGGGATGAAGCACGCCTCGCAGGCGATGAAGGAACACGAAGACGGCGGCGTGATCCTCGTCACGGCTTCGATCGCCGGCATGGTGGGCGGCGGCGGCAGTCATGCCTATTCGGCCGCGAAGGCCGCCTGCATCAGCCTGATCGAGAATGTCGCCACGGAACTCGGACCCGATCGCATCCGCGTGGTCGGCATCGCGCCGGGCGTCATCTCGACGCCGCTGGTCCATCGCGGCCGGCCCGACAAGTACGAGAAGCAGTTCGGCCAGCAGCCCTGGCCCGAGCGCGGCGAGCCCGGGCACATTGCCGACGTGGCGACTTTCCTTGCGTCCGACGAGGCGCGTTTCATCACCGGCGAGACGGTGAAGGTTGATGGCGGCCTGCTGGCCCAGGGCGTCGCGCTCTGGGGTACCGGCAGCGACAACACCTTCATGAAGAGCGCCGGCGTCAATCGCGGCACGACCGGCGAAGCCATGGTCGTCCGCACCTTGCCATCTGGAGATCAGAAGAAATGACCAGCGAAGCACAGCGCCTGCACGGGCACCTCATCGGACAGCAGGGATCGCGCGGGTCGCTCAATACGCCGGCCCTCGTGCTCGATCTCGACATGCTGGATCGCAACATCGCGGAGATGGCGAACTTCGCCAAGGCGCATAACGTGAAGCTGCGGCCGCATTCCAAGACGCACAAGTCGGCCGACATCGCCAGGCGCCAGATCGCGGCCGGCGCGCTCGGCGTCTGCTGCGCCAAGCTTGGCGAGGCCGAGGCGTTGGGCGAAGAGGGCGTGCAGAGCCTGCACATCACCTCGCCGGTGGTGACGCCGCAGGCGATCCAGCGCCTGGTCGAGCTGAACGCGAAGGTCTCCGACCTGATGCTGGTGGTCGATCATCCCGACAATGCCGAAGCGCTGGCCGCCGCGGCGGCAAAGGCCGGCAAGCCGCTCACCGTGATCGTCGACATCGATCCGGGCATCCATCGCACAGGCACCGCCTCGCCCGAGGCTACCGTGGCGCTGGTGCAGAAGATCGCCAACTACCGGTCGCTCACCTATGCCGGTGTCCAGTTCTACTGCGGCCGTCACCAGCACATCGTCGACTTCAAGCAGCGCACCGCCGAGATCAAGGAGCGCACGGAGTACCTGCAGGGCATCCTGGCGAAGCTGGAAGAAGCGGGGCTGAAGCCCGGCATCGTCACCGGCTCAGGCACCGGCACGCACTATATCGACGCCAAGCTCGGCGTCTTCACCGAGCTGCAGGTCGGCTCCTACGTCTTCATGGACCACGACTACAACGTCTGCGACCTGCGCGGCCTCGACAAGCCGACCTTCGAGCAGGCGCTGCAGATCGACGCTCGTGTCGTCAGCGCGAATGCGCCCGGCATGGTGACGGTCGATGCCGGGCTGAAGGCGATGGCCACCGAGAAGGGCCCGCCGGTGATCCTCAAGGGTGCCGTCCCGGGCTCGACCACGCGCTTCATGGGCGATGAACATCTCGCGGTGATCGCGCCCGAAGGCCAGGCGCCGCCCAAGCTCGCCGAACAGGTCGTGCTGACGCCGCCGCATTGCGACCCGACCGTGAACCTCTACGAGAGCTATCACGTGGTGAAGGGCGACACGCTGGTCGAGATCTGGCCGGTCACGGCGCGCGGCCGGTCGCGTTAGCGTTGTTGTCGTCCTGAGCGCAGCGAAGGACCTTGCAGAGCGACCAGAGAACTCCTTGGCGAGCGTGAGATCCTTCGCTGCGCTCAGGATGACAGCGGCTTCACCTGCCCCACCAGCAGCCCGCCCTTCCAGGTGCGGGCGAGGGCGATCACGGCGCACAGGCCGAGGGCGCTGACGATGGTCATGCCGAGGAAGGCGCGCTGGCCGTACTCGGAATAGAGAATGCCGGAGAACTGGTAGACCACTGCCTGCGTGGCGCCGGTCCCGAGCGCGTAGTAGAGGCTCTGGCCGATCGCGGCACCGTGCGCGGGCAGCGCGCGCTGCAGGAAGGCCATGGCGCCGAGATGGCAGGCGGCGAAGGTGCAGGAGTGCAGCGCCTGCAGCAGGATCAGCGCCCACAGTTCCGTCGTGAAGGCCATGGCTGTCCAGCGCACCAGGCCGGCGGCGAGGCCGAGCGCGATGAGGCCGCAGACCCCCAGCTTTGCCAGCAGCCAGCCGCCGAACAGCATCAGCACGATCTCGATGGCGACGCTCTCGGCCCACAGGGCGCTGATCGTCACGTCGTCGATGCCGGCGCCGCGCCAGGTCAGCGTGCCGAAACTGTAGAGCACCGAGTGGCTGGCCTGGCAGAGACCGCAGGCGAGCAGGAAGAACAGGAAGGCCGGCTGGCGCAGCAGGTCGGCCACCCGGAACGGCGCATGTTCCTGCGCGGTCGCGGCGGCGCGCGGCGGCGTTGCCGGCAGCAACAGCGCCAGCGGCGCCAGCAGCACGATGCTCGCCATGCCGACATAGAGCACCCAGGGCGGTCCGTAGCGATCGACCGCGATGCCGGCGAGGAAGGTGCCGAAGATGAAGGCCACCGAACTCCACATGCGCACCCTCGCATAGTCGAGCCCGTGCTTCTTGGTCTCCGTCACCAGTACGCCGTCGTAAAGCGGCATCGGCGGCGACCACAGGAAGCCCCAGATCATGGTGACGATGAAGATCGCGAGAAACGAATAGGAGAACTGATAGGCGACCATCATCACGACGGCGCCGATCCCCAGCGCCACGATGACGCCGCGCGGTCCGCCCAGTCGATGGACGATCCAGCCGACCGAGAGCGTGGCGATGACGGTGACGATCTGGCGCGACATGAACAGCGTGCCGATCTCGGTGTCGCTGACGCCGCGGTCGCGCAGCCACACCGGCCAGTAGCTCATGAAGGCGCCGGCGGCGAAGAAGTAGGCGCCGCCATAGGCCGCGAGCCTTAAGCCCGTCAGCCATTTCGACATCAGGCGGCGAATTCCTTGCGGATTGCCTCGCTGTGCTGGCCGAGCGTCGGCACGTCGCCCAGCCGCTCGGGCTCGCCGGTGTAGGAGGCGGCCAGCGCGGGGATCGAGACGTCCTCGCCGCCGACCGAGTTGAAGCCGGTGCGGCGCAGTTGCGGATGCGTGGTCAGGTCCCTGACGCTGCTGACGCGCGCCCAGGCGATCTGCGCCGCTTCGAGGCGTGCCGAGAGATCCGCGAAGGTTTGCGCCGCGAAGCTCTTGGCCACGATGGCGTTGGTCTCGTCGCGCCGGGCGTTGCGTGCCTTGCCGGTGGCGTAGTCCGGATCCTTCTCGAGGCCGGGTTTGTCGATGACGCCGTGGCACAGCCGCTCGAACTCGCGGTCGTTCTGGATCGAGATCAGCACCGGCACCTTGTCGGCGGTCGGATAGACGCCGTAGGGCGCGATGAACGGATGGGTGAGGCCGAGCCGCGGCCATTCGTAGTTGGAATATTCCATGCCGAGCAGCGGCACCGTCATCCATTCGGCCATCGAGGAGAAGAGCGAGACCGAGATGGAGCGACCCTCGCCGGTAACGCCGCGCGCGATCAGCGCCTCCAGCACGGCGGCGTGGGCGTACATGCCGGTGCCGATGTCGGTCGCGGAAATGCCGACGCGGCCCGGCGCATGCTCGGTACCGGTGATCGAGGCCAGCCCGCTCTCGGCCTGGACCAGCAGGTCGTAGGCGCGGCGGTTCCTGTAGGGCCCGTGGTCGCCGTACCCCGAGATGTCGACGGTGATCAGCTTCTTGTGCGCGGCTCGCATGGCGGCCGAGCCGAAGCCCGCGCGCTCGGCGGCGCCCGGCGCCAGGTTCTGGATCAGCACGTCGGCCTTGCCGATCAGCCGGTGCAGCAAAGCGAGGTCGTCCTTCGCCTTGAAGTCGAGGGTTAGGGACTGCTTGCCGCGATTGAGCCAGACGAAGTAGCTCGACTGACCGTGCACGTAGCCATCGTAGCCGCGCGCGAAATCGCCCTCGGGGCGCTCGATCTTGATCACGCGCGCGCCGGCATCCGCCAGCCGCGCGGCGCAATAGGGGGCGGCCACCGCCTGCTCGACACTCACCACCAGCAGACCGTCCAGCGCTCCAGGCATTGCCAACCTTCCTTCAATTTAGGGCCCGAACATGCCCCGGCGCTCCCGTGTATGCCATAGTGCGCGCGCCGAGGAACGAACAACGAGAGCGTGGGGACGAGGAAATGCCGGGACCATTGCAGGGCGTGCGGGTGATCGATCTGACGGCCGTATTGCTGGGGCCGTTCGCCACGCAGCATCTGGCCGACATGGGCGCCGACGTGATCAAGGTCGAGCCGCCGGAAGGCGACCTGCTGCGCGCCTCGGGCGGCAGCCTCGGCAATGCGCCGGCGATGGGCCCGATCTACATGGCGGCCAACCGCAACAAGCGCTCGATCTGCCTCGACCTCAAGAAGCCGGCCGCCTGCGCCGTGCTAAAGGACATGATCAAGGACGCCGACCTCTTCATCCACAACAGCCGGCCGCAGGCGATCGAGCGGCTGGGGCTGGGCTACGAGGACCTGAAGAAGATCAACCCGTCGATCATCTACGCCTATTCGCTGGGCTATGCGCGCAAGGGACCCTACGGCCACAAGCCGGCCTTCGACGACCTGGTGCAGGGCGTCTCGGGCGCGGCCTCGCTGCAGAGCCGGGTCGACGGGCTGCCGCCGCGCTTCATGCCGAGCCTGATCGCCGACAAGACGACCGGGCTGCATCTCTGCATCGCCGTGCTGGGCGCGCTCTATCATCGCAAGTGCACGGGCGAGGGGCAGATGATCGAGGTGCCGATGCTCGAGACGCTGGCCTCGTTCTGGCTGACCGAGCACCTGTTCGGCGCCACATGGAACCCCGAGCGCGCGCCGATGGGCTACGACCGCATCATCAACAAGTTCCGCCATCCGTTCCCGACGAAGGACGGCTATATCTGCGCGCTACCCTACACCGACGCGCATTGGATCAAGTTCTTCGAGCTGGCGGAGCGGCCCGACCTCGCGACGGAAAAAAGGTTCGTCGACCGCATGGAGCGCGCGAAGCACTTCAGTGAGCTCTACCAGGTGCTGGCGGAGCTGCTGAAGCATCGCCCGACCCAGGAATGGCTCGACATGTTCGACGAGGCCGACATCCCCGCCATGCCTGTACGCACCCTGGAAGAATTGAAGGACGACCCGCACCTCAAGGCCACGGGCTTCTTCACCGAGCGCGAGCATCCCACCGAGGGGCCGATCACCACTTTCGCCAGCCCGCTCGACTTCGAGAAGACCAAGGTCGAGTTCCGCCGCCACGCCCCGCCCCTGGGCAGCGACGGCGTCGAGGTCCTGCGCGAGGCCGGCCTGAGCGACGCGGCGATCGAAAAACTCAAGGCGGACAAGGTATTGATCGTCCCGGCTGCGAGCGGCTGACGTAACGCCGCGCCTACGTAAACTTATTCCGCTTCGCGGCGCCTTCTGCCGCGGAGCGATGCTTGCACGCTTGTCCGGACCGGGCGCGTGGCTAAACTCCGGCCAAACCGAAAATGCCTCCTCGGGAGGGGAACATGGACCTCGCTTTCACGCCTGAAGAACAGAAATTCGCCGACGAGGTGCGGGCCTTCGTGCGCGCCAACCTGTCGCCCGACACGCGCGACAAGGTGAAGAACGGCAAGCACCTGATCCGCGACGATTACATGCGCTGGCAGCAGGCGCTCGGGAAGAAGGGCTGGCTGGTCTACACCTGGCCGAAGAAGCACGGCGGCCCGGGCTTCACACCGGCCCAGCGCTACATCTTCGAGAACATCTGCGCTGAGGAATATGCGCCGGGCATCATCCCGTTCGGCAGCAAGATGGTCGGACCGGTGATCTACACGTTCGGCACCGAGGCGCAGAAGGAGAAGTATCTGCCGGCGATCCGCGAGAGCGCCGTCTGGTGGTGCCAGGGCTATTCCGAGCCGGGTTCGGGCTCCGACCTCGCGAGCCTGCGCACCAAGGCGGAAAAGGACGGCGACCATTACATCGTGAACGGGTCCAAGACCTGGAACACGATGGGCCACTGGGCCGACTGGATCTTCTGCCTCGTCCGCACCGATTCGAAGTCGAAGCCGCAGGAGGGCATCTCCTTCCTGCTGATCGACATGAAGACGCCAGGCATCACGGTGAAGCCGATCATCATGGCCGACGGCGGCCACGAGGTGAACGAGGTCTTCTTCGACAACGTGAAGGTCCCGGTCGAGAACCTCGTCGGCAAGGAGAACGAGGGCTGGACCTGCGCCAAGTTCCTGCTGGCCAACGAGCGGCTGGGCATCGCCGCCGTGCCCCAGTCCAAGCGCGGCGTCGAGGCGCTGAAGGACATCGCGCGCGCCGAGCAGGACAACGGCAAGCCGCTGATCGAGAACCAGAGCTTCGCCGAGAAGATCGCCGATCTCGAGATCCAGGTGACGGCGCTCGAATTCACCGAGCTGCGCGTGCTGTCGCAGATGGCGCATGGCGGCCAGCCGGGACCGGAAGTGTCGGGTCTGAAGATCCGCGGCTCGGAGATCCAGCAGCGCATCACCGAACTCACGATGGAAGCGGTCGGCGAGTATGCCGCGCCGTACCTGCCGGGCCTGCTGTGGCAGGGCACGAACGAGGAGCCGGTCGGCCCCGAGTACGCCCACCTCGCCGCGCCGCGCTATTTCAACACGCGCAAGACCACGATCTACGGCGGCAGCAACGAGATCCAGAAGGGCATTATCTCGAAGATGGTGTTGGGACTTTGATTATTCATGGGAGCGCGCCACTCCAGTGGCGCTCGGACATCATGAGCGCCACTGGAGTGGCGCGCTCCAATGACGCGACGACGGAGAGCTAAATGGATCTCGCCCTCAACCCGGAACACAAGGCGTTCGCCGACGAGGTGCGTGCGTTCGCGCTCGAGAACCTTTCGCCCGCGACCCGCGAGAAGACCTTCTCGGGCAAGCATTACGACCGCGACTACCACATCGTGTGGCAGCAGGCGCTGGGGAAGAAAGGCTGGCTCGCCTACACCTGGCCGAAGAAGTACGGCGGTCCGGGCTGGGACGTGACGCAGCGCTTCCTGTTCGAGAACGTGCTGGCGGAAGAGGGCGCGCCGCGCATCCTGCCGTTCGGCCCGAAGATGGTTGGCCCGGTGATCTACACGTTCGGCACCGAGGCGCAGAAGGAGCGCTTCCTGCCGGGCATCCGCAGCTCCGAAGTGTCGTGGTGCCAGGGCTATTCCGAGCCGGGCGCCGGCTCCGACCTCGCCAACCTGCGCACCCGCGCGGTGCGGGAGGGCGACCACTACATTGTCAACGGCCAGAAGACGTGGACCTCGTTCGCCCATTGGGGCGACTGGATTTTCTGCCTGGTACGCACCAACACCGAGGGCAAGCCGCAGGAGGGCATCTCCTTCCTGCTGATCGACATGAAGACGCCGGGCGTGACCGTGCGGCCGATCATCATGACCGACGGCGCCCATCACGTGAACGACGTGTTCCTCGACAATGTGAAGGTCCCGGTCGAGAATCTGATCGGCAAGGAGAACGAGGGCTGGACCTGCGCCAAGTTCCTGCTGGCCAACGAGCGGCTGGGCATTGCCGAAGTCCCGTCGTCCAAGCGCGGCGTCTCGGTGCTGCGCAAGATCGCCCGGATCGAGCCGCAGGACGGCCGGACGCTGGCCGACGATCCCGCCTTCACGGCGCAGATCGCCGACATCGACCTGCAGGTCCAGGCGCTTGAGATGAGCGAGTTGCGCGTGCTGTCGACGATGGCCCAGGGCGGCGCGCCCGGGCCTGAGGTCTCGTCCCTGAAGGTGCGCGGCTCGGAAATCCAGCAGCGCATCGCGGAACTCACGATGGAGGCGGTGGGCGAATACGCCCAGCCCTACCAGCCCGGCATGCTGTTCCACGACACCAACGAGACGCCGATCGGCCCCGACCACGCCCCGCCGGCCGCGCCGCGCTATTTCAACATGCGAAAGACCAGCATCTACGGTGGCAGTACCGAGATTCAGAAGAACATCGTCTCGAAGATGGTGCT
>JAKFVZ010000708.1 GCA_021732965.1 Reyranella sp. | reverse complement strand
GTAGGTGAACATGCCGCTGCAGCTGCCGATACCGGGGCAGGCGTGGCAGGCGATCTGGTGGCGGTACTCGGGATCGGGATGGCCGGCGACCTGGTAGGCGCTGACGATGTCCAGCGCCTCGCCCGTCTTCGGATCCTTGCCGGGATGGATCGGGCCGTCCGACATGATGATCGACGGCAGATTGTGCTCGAGCAGCGCCGAGAGCGTGCCGACCGGCGGCTTGTCGCAGGCCACGACCGCGATCGTGCCGGCAAGCCCGGTGGCGCTCAGATGTTCGCACAGCGCGTCCTGCGTGACCTCGCGGCCGATCAGCGAGTAGCGCATCTCGCGCGTGCCGTTGCGGATGCCGTCCGACGTGGCGATCGTGTATTCCGGCTGCACCAGGCGCATCTTGAGCTGGTTCGGGCCGGTGCCGATGCGCGCCTTGAGCTGGCCGTGGATCGCCTCGACCTTGGACATGACGCCGAGATAGCACTGGCTGTCGCCCTTGGTGCCGACGACGCCGACCGACGGCTCGTGAATGAGATCCGGATCGGTCCCGAGAGCGCGCGCGACGCCGATGGTCTGGGCGGAGCGGCCCGGATGGCGATCAATGGTCACAAAGGTCGGCTTCATCACAACCATCCCGTAGAGCTTGCTGACTTGACGTTGGCCCATCGACGCCGGTGGGCGGGTCCGGCGGTAATATCACAGGCCTGCTTTGCCGTTCCCACGAATTATTCGCGGGTGTGACAGACATGAAGCCGCTCCCCGGAACACCGGTTCCGGAAAGGTGAGCCATTGTCTCTCGACCGCGCGGCGCCGGACGGGCATTCTCGCGCGAAATTCGGCGTCTGCTTTGCGCCAGAACAAAGAACGAGGAAACGAAGATGTGGCAGCCCAGCGAGCGCTACCCCGATCCGGCGGTGCGCGTGCTCGACCCGTCGTTCAACCAGTACCGGCTGGTGCTGGCCTCGGTGGAGCGACTTTACACCGGCTGCCGCTGGTCCGAGGGCCCTGTCTGGTTCGGCGACGGGCGCTACCTGCTGTGGAGCGACATCCCCAATAACCGTGTGCTGCGCTGGGACGAGGAGACGGGCAACGTCTCGATCTTCCGCAAGCCCTCGAACAACGCCAACGGCCACACGCGCGACCGCCGCGGCCGGCTGATCGCCTGCGAACACGATGCCCGCCGCGTTGTGCGCTTCGAGTATGACGGCGCCATCACGGTGCTGGCCGATTCCTACAACGGCAAGCCGCTCAACTCGCCCAACGACGTCGTCGTGAAGTCCGACGGCTCGGTCTGGTTCACCGATCCCACCTTCGGCATCCTGGGCTACTACGAGGGCCACAAGGAAGAGAGCCAGAACAAGCCCGCCGTCTATCGACTCGATCCGAGCACCGGCAAGCTCGCCATGATGGCCGACGACATTCCCGGCCCCAACGGGCTCGCTTTCTCGCCCGACGAGAAGAAGCTCTATGTCGTGGCCTCGCGCGCCGAACCGCACCGCACGATCCTGTCCTACGACCTCTCGGCCGACGGCACCTCGCTGGGCAAGGGCTCGGTGCTGATCGATGCCGGCCCGGGCGGCTCGCCCGACGGCTTCCGCGTCGACGTCGACGGCAACCTGTGGTGCGGCTGGGGCATGGGCTCGGACGAACTCGACGGCGTGCGTGTCTTCAATTCTTCGGGCAAACCGATCGGCCATATCGACCTACCGGAGCGCTGCGCCAACGTCTGCTTCGGCGGGCGCCATCGCAACCGGCTGTTCATGGCGGCCAGCCACTCGCTCTACGCGCTCTACGTCAACACGCAGGGCGCGGTCGGCGGCTGATCATGTCCGGAGTCGAGTCGAGCTATGCCTGGTGGCGCCTTGCCGCCAGTGTGACCCTGAGCACGGTCGGCGGCATCGGCATGTGGTGCCTGGTCGTCGCGCTGCCGTCGATCCAGCAGGATCTCGGCATCACCCGCGCCGACATCTCCTTCGCCTACACGATGAACACGCTGGGCTTCTTCGCCGGCGGCGTCACCTGGGGCAAGCTGGTCGACAAGCGTGGCATCGTGCTGACGGCGGTGCTCAGCGCCACCGGCCTCGCCATCGGCTTCGCGACGGCGCCGTTAACGCCCTCGCTGCCACTGTTCGCCGCCGTGCAAGTGCTGATCGGCTTCAGCGCCGCCGCGACCTTCGCGCCGCTGGTGGCAGACATCTCGCACTGGTTCGACAAGCGCCGCGGCATCGCGGTCGCCATCGCGGCTTCCGGAAACTATCTCGCCGGCGCGATATGGCCCTCGATCATCCAGACCTTGATCGCCGACCATGGTTGGCGGGCGACCTACTGGGCCGCGGGGGCGCTCTGCTTCGTGGCGATGATTCCGCTGGCGCTGACGCTGCGCCGCAAGCCGCCGCAGCATGAGACGGCTGGAGCCGAGGGCGCGGCCGGCGCCGCCATCCACTCGCCCCGCTCGCTCGGCCTGTCGCCCAATGGCCTGCAGGCGGTGCTGATCGTGGCCGGCATCGGCTGCTGCGTCGCCATGTCGATGCCGCAGGTCCATATCGTCGCCTACTGCGCCGACCTCGGCTACGGCGTGGCGCGCGGTGCGGAGATGCTGTCGCTGATGCTGGGCTTCGGCATCGTGAGCCGCATCGCCTCGGGCTGGATCGCCGACCGGGTCGGCGGCATCAAGACGCTGCTGCTGGGCTCGACGCTGCAATGCGTAGCGCTGGTCTTCTATCTGGTCGACGACTCGGTCAATTCGCTTTACCTCGCCTCGGCACTGTTCGGCCTGTTCCAGGGCGGAATCGTGCCGTCCTACGCGATCATCGTGCGCGAATATTTCCCGCCGAAGGAGGCCGGCTTCCGCGTCGGTCTCGCCATTTCCTCGACGCTGATCGGCATGGCGCTGGGCGGCTGGATGGGCGGCGTGCTGTTCGACATGACCGGCTCCTACCGCGCCGCCTTCATCAACGGCATCGCCTGGAACCTGCTGAACGGCGCGGTCGCCTGGTGGCTGCTGTTCCGCCAGAACCGCCGCAACGTCTTCGCCGCGGGCTAGAACAGAGACTTAACGGAGCGCCTCATTGGAGCGCGCCACTCCAGTGGCGCTCAAGCTTCGTCGACAGGTAGGACATGAGCGCAACTGGAGTTGCGCGCTCCATTGATGGTCTTCGCGGCGGGCTAGAGGCGCATCGCTTCCAGCAGCGCGCCACCGGTATAGGGTTTGCGCACGCGCGGCACGCCCAGCAGCTTCGGTGGAAAGGCGATGTCCTCGCCGTAGCCCGTCGTGAAGACGAAGCGGATGCCGAGCGACGCGAGCTGCTCGGCGACGGCAAAGCTCGTCTCCCGGCCGAGGTTGATGTCGAGCAGCGCGAAGTCGGGCGCGCGCGTCGAAATGGCTTTCAGCGCCTGTGCGACGCTCGCCGCCACACGGACCGATTCGATACCGGCACGCAGCAATACGCTTTCCGCGTCGAGCGCGATGATCATGTTGTCCTCCACGACCAGCACGTCCCTCGGCAACTAGGCAGCGTGCACCTCGGGCATCGTCTCCTCGGCCGGCTCGTCCACCGCACCCGGCGCGGGACGGACATTGACGGCCGGAACCATGAAGGTCGCGCGGATGCCCATCGTCTCGTAGTGGAGCGTCGCCTCGCCCTTCAGGTCATAGGGGATGGATCGCTCGATCACCGTCGAGCCGAAGCCGCGGCGCGTCGGCGGCTTGACGGGCGGACCGCCATGCTCGGTCCAGGTGACATGCAGGTTCCTCTCGGCATCGAACTGGGTGCCGATCTCGATATGGCCGCGACTGTCGCTCAGCGCCCCGTACTTGGCGGAATTCGTCATCAGCTCGTGGATGACAAGCGCGAGCGTCGTGAAGCCCTGCGGCTCCAGCAGCACTTCCGGCCCGGACAGTCGCACGCGCGTGGCCTTGCCGCCGAGATAGGCGCCCGCTTCCGCCCCCACCAGACCGCGGAACGATGCCGGGCCCCAATTGTCCGCGGTGATCTGGTCGTGCGCCCGCGCCAGCGCCTGGATGCGGCCGCCCACCACCTCGGTGAAGGCATCGACCGTGAGCGACGGATCGCGGCTCTGCGAGATGACACCGCGGATCAGGCCGAGGATGTTGCGAACCCGGTGATTGAGTTCGGCGATCAGCAGCTCCTGCCGCTCCTGCGCCCGCTTGCGCTCGACCTCGGTGATGGCCGACAGGCGCAGGATCACCTCGAGCAGGCTGACGCGCAGGCCCTCGGCGATGCGCACGTCGGCCGGCTGCCACGGGATCGATTGCCCCCGAACCGTCTCGCACCAAAGTTCGAAGCTCTTGCGCGGCGTGAGGCGCGAGCCCAACGGGCCGACGCTTATCTGCTTGCTGGGATCTCCCGCCCAGTTGACGGAGCGCGCGACTTCCTTGCGGAAGAAGACGAGGAAGTCCCGCGCCGGCCGCGACAGCGGGACCACCAGCATGCCGGCCGCCCGATCGGCGAATTCCCGGCCCGGCGGATACTCGGCCGCGATCTCGTGGGCAGCCAGCACCTCGCCAGGATTGCGGCGGGTCAGATGGTCGATCAGGCCGGTGAACTGGTCCTGCGTCGGCGACATGCCCTGCAGCGTCGCATGCCCGCCCGTCCACACGCCGATGCCATCGCAGGACAACAACTCGGCGATCTCGTCGAGATGCGAGACGATGCTGTCGAAGCGGGTCGCTTCCGACGCCATCACGGTGACGAGCTGGTTGTGCAGCTTGCGGGCGCGCGCCTCGTAGAGCGATTCGGCGTCGCGCTCACGGCTTTCCATCAGCAGCGAGAACATCTGCCCGAACAGCTCCGCCGCCGTGCGCCGCTCGAACGGCACGTTGTGCGGCGCATAGTGATGGCAGGCGAAGAGGCCCCACAGCCTGCCGTCGCGCAGGATCGAGACCGACATCGACGCGCCCACGCCCATGTTCTGCAGGTACTCGATGTGGATCGGCGACACGCTGCGCAGCACGCTCATCGACAGGTCGAGCGGCCGGCCATCGATGAGACCAGGCTCCACGGCGGCGGGCCGGGCCGAAATGTCGGGAATGATGCGCAGCCAGTTGCGCTCGTAGAGGATGCGCGCCTGCCGCGGAATGTCGGAGGCCGGATAGTGCAGGCCGAGATAGGATTCGAGGCCGCCGCGCGCCGATTCGGCGATCACCTCGCCCGACCCGTCATGATCGAAGCGATACACCATCACGCGATCGAAGCCGGTGAGACCGCGCATCTCGCGGGCGGCCACGCGATAGAAGGTGCGGAGTTCCGAAGCCTGCTGCAGGCGGGAGATCATGGCGCGAACGAGCGCGCCCGAGTTCACGCCCTCCTCGTGCATGCAGGGCTCGCATTCGATGACGATGGAGCCGTCGACGACATGCACGGCGATGTCGAAGACCGGCCCGTCGTTCAGCAGCGGCACGGCAAAGGAGCGTGCCACGGTGTTGGCGAAGAGCGCGGTCTGCAGCTGTCCGCGGATCAGGTGGATCGCGTCGTGCGTGAACACATCCTCGATCGGTCGCCCGATCAGCGCCGACGGCCCGGCGCCCAGCCACTCCGCGGCGTTGCGCGACAGGCGCGTGATCGTCCATTGCACGCTGTCGAGGGCCAGCAGGAAGCCGAACGGCTGCACCGCGCCCAGCAGGTGGATGGGCTCACGATCGCAATTTTCGAGATCGACCGGTGTCGCGCGGCTTTCCTCAGACATGGGTACGTTCCGCGCCGAACAGGCCGAACGCCTCGCGCGCACCGAGCAGGGTCCGCTGCGGCGACGCCAGGACGGCTTCGGACGTCTCCAGACGTTGCAGGAAGCTTCTCCAGAAGTCGCTCCCCGCCCCGTGGCCGAGATAGTGCGTCGCCGCGCGCACCTCCGGGTTGGAGCTTTCCGCGGCACGCTTCGCCAGCAGTTTCCCGCCCAGTCGCGACCCTTCGAGCACGTAGAGCCGGCCGAACAGCCGCGCCTCGTCCGTGGTCACACTGACGTTCAGCGCGGGCGGCACGGCGATGCCGAGAAGGTCGAGGTCCTGCGTCAGTGCCTCTGAACGACGGCGCTCCCGCCAATCGGGCAGGAGCCGCCCCACCCCTCCCCGATCGAGCGCTTGTTCAAGCGGCAGCACGGCGCGCGCAAGAACGGTCAGGAACGCCTCGTAAGCATTCCTGTCGGTGGCGAAAGGTCCGGAAAAGCGCGCGTCGACTTCCGCATGAAGCGCTGCCGTCGCTGCACGCAGCATCTGGCGGGCGGAGGATCGTCCGGGCGCAGCCGAGGTCGTAGCGAGCCGCATCTGGCCCATACTACGCAAAACCGGGCCGGTTGTTCGAGCGGGCGGCCCCAATATATTTCGGGAACCCGGCTGCGCTTGCGACGTTGGGCGGTCCCTGCGGTGGCTGGCCGCTGCGCCCGCGCCTCTGTAAAACCCGTGGAGAGAGTCATCGCCCTCCCTCCAGACACGGATACGCCATGCGCATCGTCGCCATCCGCGACATCGTCTCCCCCATCCGCTCCAACATCGCCAACGCCTACATCGACTTCAGCCAGATGACCGCCTCGGTGGTGGCCGTGGTCACGGATGTGATGGTCGACGGCAAGCCGGTGGTCGGGTTCGGCTTCAACTCCAACGGCCGCTATGCGCAGCACGGGCTGCTGGGCGAGCGCTTCATCCCGCGCCTCAGCCAGGCCAAGCCGGAGTCGCTGCTCGACGGCGAGGGGCTGATCGACCCGGCGAAATGCTGGTCGGCGATGATGGCCAACGAGAAGCCGGGCGGTCACGGCGAGCGCTCGGTCGCCGTCGGCGTGCTCGACATGGCGATCTGGGATGCCGTGGCCAAAGCCAAGCGCGTGCCGCTCTGGAAGCTGCTGGCCGACCGCTACAATGGCGGCCAGGCCGACGAGAAGGCGTGGGTCTATGCCGCCGGCGGCTACTACTACCCCGGCAAGGGGCTGGAGGGGCTGCAGGACGAGATGAAGCACTATCTCGGCCTCGGCTATTCGTGCGTGAAGATGAAGGTCGGTGGCGTGCCGCTGGCCGAGGACCTGAAGCGCATCGAGGCCGTGCTGAAGATCGTCGGCGCCGGCGAGCGGCTGGCGGTCGACGTCAACGGCAAGTTCGACCTCACCACCGCCATCGAGTTCGGCCGCGCGATCAAGGACTTCGGCCTGCGCTGGTACGAGGAGCCGCTCGACCCGCTCGACTATCTGGCCCATGCCGCGCTCGCGACCGAATACGCCCCGCCGCTCGCCACCGGCGAGAACCTGTTCTCGATGCAGGATGCGCGGAACCTGATCCGCCATGGCGGCCTGCGTCCCGACCGCGACATCCTGCAGTACGACCCCGCCCTCTCCTACGGGCTGGTCGAATACCTGCGCACGATCGAGATGCTGAAGGCGCACGGCTGGTCGCCGCGGCGCTGCGTGCCGCACGGCGGCCACCAGTTCGCGCTGAACATCGCCGTCGGCCTGCAATGCGGCGGCAACGAATCCTACCCGCAGGTCTTCGCGCCGTTCGGCGGCTTCGCCGACGACTGCGCCGTCGTCGACGGCCGCGTCTCGATGCCCGACTCGCCGGGCATCGGCTTCGAACGCAAGGCCGACCTTTGGTCGGTGATGAAGGAGATCGCCTGAGGCCCTATTCGGGCTTCAACAGCCCGAGCTTCAGCAGTTCCGAGACGTTGGCCTCGTCGGCCTTCAGGGCCGCCGTGAATTCCTCCGGGGTCGAGGGGCGCACGATGGCGCCCAGCTCGCGCAGCTTCCTGTTGGCCGCCTCGTCCTTGAGGCCGGCCACCACGCCTTCGTTCAGGCGGGCGATGACGGGTTTGGGCGTGTCGGGATGGGTGAACACCCCGGCCGTGGTGTTGCCATCGAACGGCTTGAGGCCGATGTCGCCCATCGTCGGCACGTTGGGCAGATCCGGCACGGGCTGGAGGCTGAGCGTCGCGAGAGGCCTGAGCTTGCCGGACTGGATGTGCGGCATCGAGCTGGTGAGCTGGTCGGTGAACAGGTCGAGATTGCCAGCCAGCAGGTCGGCGATGCCGGGCCCGGCGCCGCGATAGGGAATGATGTTGAACTTGAGGTCTTCGTTCAGCTGCAGGCGCAGGATGCCGACATGGTTGGTCGTGCCGTTGCCGGCATGGCCGATCGTGACGGTGCCCGGCTTGGCCCGGGCCTCAGCCAGGACACTCTTCATGTCGCGGAAGCGGCTGTCGGCGCGCGTGACCACGAGCGTCGGCACCGTCGTGAGAATACTGACCGGCGCCATCTGAGGCAGCAGCGGCTGCTTGCCCGCGAACAACGGCGCGACGTAGGCGACGGTAAAGCTCGCCATGGAGATCGTGTAGCCGTCGGGTGGCGTGTTGAGCGCGGCTTCGAGCCCCACCACGCCGCCGGCACCCGGCTTGTTGTCGATCAGGATGCCCTGGCCGAGATGGCGACCCATCGGATCGGAGACGATGCGGGCGGTGACGTCGTAGTTGCCGCCCGGTGCGAAGGGGATGACCCAGCGAATCTGCTTGCTGGGGAAGGTCTGCGCAGCAGCGCCTCGTGCCCTGCCGGCCAATCCGCCAGCCATTGCCAGGCCGGCGGCGCCGACCCCAAGAAGCCCGCGCCTGTCGATCTTCATGATCCCTCCCCTTTGTTTTTCAGCCTCGCCAGTTGTCCCAGCCGGTACCGTGCGTCTGGTAGCGGCCATCCTGCGGGATGCCCGAGTTCGCGCATCCTGCCAGTGAGCCGGCGATGGCGAGCGCCATGACCAGCCCGATCATCCTGAAAAAAATTGTCATGTCGTGGACATGACACCCGCTCACTCGGGTTTCAACAAACCCGACTTCACAAGTGCGCTAACGCCAACTTCCTGGTCCTTCATGTACGCTGCAAACTCCTCCATGGTGGAAGGCCGCGGGACGGCGCCCAGTTCGGCGAGCTTCGCGGCCACGGCGGGCTCCTTAAATGCCGTGACGACGCTGCCGTTCAGGGTGGTCAGGATCGGCTTCGGCGTCTCGACGCGCGCCAGGAGACCCGCCGTCGTACCGCCATCGAACGGCTTGCTGCCGATGTCGGTGAGCGACGGCATGTCGGGAAGCTGCGCGACGCGGTTCGGACTCATCGCCAGCATGCCCTTCAGTTTGCCCGCCTTGATCTGCGGCAGCGATGTCGTGAGCTGGTCCATGTAGAGGTCAATCTGCCCCGCAATCAGGTCGTTGAGGCCGGGCCCCGACCCCTTGTACGGGATGATGTTGAACTTCACGCCTTCGTTCACCTCGAGGCGCAGGATGGCGATGTGGTTGGTCGTGCCGTTGCCGGCATGGCCGATGCTCACCGTACCGGGCCTCGCCTTGGCCTCGGCAAGGACGGCCTTGATGTCGGCGAAGCGACCGTCGGGTTTGCCGACCAGGATCATCGGCACGGTCGACAGCAGGCTGATCGGCGCGAATTGCGGCACCAGCGACGGCTTGCCCGCGAGATAGGGCGAGACGAACAGCACGCTGAAGCTGCCCATGACGAC